>CAOJPS010000037.1 GCA_948441255.1 uncultured Eubacteriaceae bacterium
TTTTCAGAACCTTGTTTTTTTATTTTTACTGTTACCTATCTATTGTACCTTAACAATTTTTCAATTTTTTTATTATATCTGATATATTTCTTAAAAATATATAATGATTACTATATTTTTGAAATTTTTTTGAATATATTTGTTATATTGCTTGAAAATATGTATAAATTATTATATAATGTTATCTATAATTTAATAATTTATATAAAAATAAACAAATAATGCAGCAAAAATATATAGACAATATTGAAATTATAACAAGATTTTTACACAAATTATTCTTTATTGTTTATAGAAAGGAAATGATGTGCAATAATGAAAAATTTAACATCAGAGGAAAAAAAGAGACTCTGGAAAAGAGAAGAAAATCCAATTCGTAAAATATTACTTTGGGGGTTTGATAGTCAAAGAAACCCATGTTTACTTATTTTATATGGAGAACAAGAATTCGAGAGAGAAATTAAACTTCATCCTAACTCCTACTATGCAGAAGCATATCTTTTAAAACCTTCTGTAGTATATACTAAATATGCAGTTTTTCACGGAATAAATGGTCACCTTCCCTCTATTCCAAATACATATTACAACAAAGACAATAATCTTCTTTGTTATAAACGAGGATATCTAACCGCGGACAGAAATTGGTATTATGACCGTAAAACAGGATATAAAATGCGTTTAGATATTAATGAGAAATATATTATAAAAGAGTTTTATGACATAAAACAAAATATTGAATTTAATTATTATACAGAACATAAATACTCTGATTATGTTTCTTATTTAAAAACAAATCAAATTCATTTTAATGATTTTGAATTAATTGATAATCCAACTGACTTATTTGGATTTAAAGCAGACAGCGTATATACAGAAACTGTTATAAATATGTTTTTAAAAGAAAAATTATATATGAGAAGAAAATTTCTTAGCAAATTTATTAAAATGGAACCTTCTATCGAGGAATATGAAACCATTTTAAAAGTCGCAAGCGTAGAGTTGGCGTGTGGTATTTTTCAAGAACTTACAATAGAAAAAAAACCAATTTTATTGGAAACCGCTAAGCAAATAAGTAAAAGCAAGGTATTATGGGCAAAAGAAGCATATCACAGCGGATTAAAACGCTGTTTAAATCAATATATAAGTTTATTTGATGAAAAACTAATGATGGAGCAAAAAGAGTTTATATATCAAACATTGCCTGAAATGGATTTTCATATAAAAAAATTAAAATTACACGGCGAGAAACTAGAAGGCAAGGAATTAGAAGAATATTTAAGCACCCCTTACGCATACTACAATATTTCCTATATTTTCGGCAGTCAAAAACTATATGAAAAAAATACTTATACAGACGGAAAAAACGTTTATAATATAAAATTTAAAAATACAATACAAACAGCTAAAGCATATGGAATGGCTGATGTTATTGGTAAAATAGCTTATTACCTCGATGCTCCAAGAACTTCATATTATTTCAAAGGAAGCGGAAGAACTAAAGCGTATAATTATTATTTACGTTATCTTAGAAGAACGCTTGATGACTATAAATCTACAGATGAGAAAAAATTTATAATGGCAGCGCGTGAAATGCTTGTTAGTTACACAGACGGAGATAAATTAGATATTTATGACAATTATTTTTCCGGCAATTTCTTTTTCTGTTATTACTTCAGAAACGTAATATTAGATACTACAGCGGCAAATAATTCTATATGGAATAGATATATAAACGATATTATATACATAGCAAAAAACGCTAAAGCCTTGCCTGTACACGAGTTTTGTTATACTGTATTAAAAAAAGCCGGCACACAAAATAAATTTGATTCCTTTGAAATAAAAAAACTTATTGAACTTTCAAAAATATCATATGAAAAAACAGCTGAATTATTCAAAAAAATACTGTTTCCAAAATTAGAAACATTACGAGAATTTGACTCAAATATAATGATTTCATTGATGAACGCACAATCTGAAGATTTGCGGAATGCCGCAAAAAAATATTTTAAACAAACAAACGGAAAATTTAGTACAGAAAACATAGTTGATTTTCTCTTTTTAGAAACTGTAGAAGTATGGTATGACATATTGGAAGATAATATAAATAATTTCACATTAGATGAATATATCACTTTTATGAAATCTATTTCAGTAAAAGGAGAATATTTTGCAGAGCACGCCGCAGAACTTCCCAAGCAAATTGTAGAATTGCTGCAAAATTCTGTACATATACTCAATAACGCGGATACAGAGAAAAGACAAGATTTGCTGCGTCATTTTATATCTTTACTGTTGGATTTTAGAAAAATACCTGATTTTCTTTTTGAAATAATTGAAAATATTATATTCTCTATGCCATACGATACATTAAAAATTACACTAAAATATATTAATTTGCAGCACGGCAGAATTACTGAAAGAGAATATAACATTGTTTCATTATTAAAATCTATCAAAGAAGATATTTTCCTAAATGATAATGTTATTTTGTCTATATTAGAAACAGGTTCTCCAATACTTGTAAAAACACTTTGTGAAATAGCATATAAACTTAAAGATTTTCTTGCCGAAAAAACAACAACTTTATTGCTTCTTTTCGAATGCAACGTATATAATTTGAATAAAACAGCTCAGTCTGTTTTTGAAAATATGGAAATTGAGAAAAGAGAAAAACTGCATATGATTCTAGTTGATTCTCCAACAGAAAGAGCATATAAGTATGGGTTAAAAAAACTTGATGACTGGTATGAAAACAAAATTCCAAAACAGTTTATACTGCGTATGATAGAACATCCATGTGTTGATGTAAAAACTTATGTTTCCGAAAAAATTAAAATGGCTTTTTCAGATTTAGAGTACGTAAATCCAGATTTATACATTTACTACATAAAAACTCTGCTTTACTTGCCTAATAAAGTTTCTAAAAGTAAAGAGCGTTTATATCATACAATTCCTACATTTTTAAAATATCATTCTGAAAAACAAAAGGAATTAGAAGATATACTTCTTGATATTGGAAGCACAAACAGTAAAATAAATTCTGAAAGAGCACTTGTAGCTTTTGCTCAAATTCAGAAGGAGGTAAGTAATTTATGAAAGTAAACTATAAATACGCAAGTCCTTCTCGATGTACACAAGTTAATGATAAAACAACTTTAGGTTTAAGCCCAGACTTATCACGTGACGAAAAAGTTTCTTTCTCCGGAAAACTAAAGCACCCTCTATTATTTCGTGACGCTATGCTTATGCTAAGAGAAATTGTTATTTCTGATATGAGCAAAAAAACGAAAGAAAGACCCGAATACTTTGAATGGCTTAACCAAGAAATTGAAAAACGTGTTAAAGCACATAAAGAATATATGCCAAATATAAGGGAAGCTTTAAAGAAAGAGATAAATAACTACGATTCCATACTGTCTGTTAAAAGTAATGAAATCAAAAAATTATTAGAAATACAAAAAAATCTGCAAAATCAAATTGACCAATATGACGCATGGAAAGATTATTATAAAATTGAGAAAGACTTTTGGAAATTTATAAGGGACAGAGATTATAGCCTATGGTTTGTATTAGACCCTGTAATTACAGTACATAATGACCAGGTTTCATTTGAGGCTTTTTCTATTGATGAATCTACATATGGCTGTTTATCCGTCGCTATGAATGAATTTGAATTATTGCAAGAACCAAAATTGGGTACAACAAATATTGATTTTTCAGCAAAATTAGAAGAAGAAATGCAAAGATTCCGAAGCTATACAGATGTCACATTATCGGTCAATCCAGAAGGCTTTACTATAGAAAACGATATTGTTCCCGAATATGTGGAAAAGAAAATTGATTTGCCTGAAACCTGGATAAAAGGATTTAATCAAGTATCATCCGCAGCGGTATTATCCGGAATAGAAATAGAACTTTCGCCGTCTGATATGTATGATATATGCGCTTTTTTAAGAAAACATAAGGAAAATAAAAGTCCTCGTTATATGAAATGGATATTAGAACCTAAAAAAAGAGTACAAATTTTATTTGAACCTTTTGGAACAGTTATAACCTTGAACGCAATATACAACGGAAACCAAAAGAGAGAAGAAAAAATTTGGGGCAGAAGACGTTGGCTCGTAGTTGAAAAATTAATTCCTTTATCTAACGCATTTTATGTAAATTTTTTGGGATTTGGTATGCCTCAATTTATTCGTGCTGATATGGGAACAATGCAAATGACAATTGGATTTTCTTCGTGGTCCTCAAATGACTGGGTAAAGGGTACTGCTTTTAATGTTATGGCTGGATTTACAGGAAATGGGAACTATAAAGATGTGTATAAATTGCTTAAAAATGAGCGCTGTTTGTCTATAGATGAAATCTTCGATGATTTTTCAAATGTAAAAAGCGATAAAGTAAAATCTGGTATTGGTATGCTGTTTAGACGGGGTGAAGGTTATTTTGATATTGTTAATAATAAAGTGCGTTTCCGTCGTTTATGTAACACCCCAATTCCCGAAGAACTTTATGAAATTTCAGATATTGAAAATGACGTTCAAAAGTATAGCAAACTTACATTTGACAATATGAAAGTAAAGTACACCCGAAAAAAAGAGTTTATATTCTCGACAACATATAACGAAGACCGTTGGACATCTAATGATACAGAAATTGTCATTGACCAGGATGGACAAATTACAAAACTGAATTGTAGTTGTCAAAAATTTAAAAGGGGCGAAAGAAATATTTCTGACCCTTGCGCGCATATTCTTTCTCTTTATGTCGCTTCCTTTAAATTGTTAAAACTTAAAAACTTGGAATATGACAAAGAATATAAAATCAATGATTTTATGGAGATGTTGCTATAATGGATACAAAGGCTGAATATAGAAAACAAGTAAATGAAATGGGTAAAAAAGAATTTACATTTCTTAAAATGCAGGAATATGGGTTTTGGCCCAGCAACCTGCCAACACCGTATGAACGTCAGCAAAATGAAACAGAAGAAGACTTTGAAAACAGAAAAAAACTGCTTGATGAATTTCAAAAGCTTTCTGAAAAAATATCTGACGAATATAAAGAAAAATATGAAATTGAAAAAAAACTTTCTTCTTTAAAAAATGAATACCAAAATACATGGGATTATGAAAAAATTCGTTCTGTTGTCGCTCAGGAAATTATGAAAGAATCTATAGCTAGACGGGCCGAAAGAAAAGCCGAAAGAGAAAAACAAAAACAATTAAAAACCGAAGCCTGGACAAAAAGGAAAGCCGAGAATATTTTATTTATAGGAAAAGGATATTCCAATCTTTTATGCAAAAAAGAAACTAATGTACAAAAACTTAAGGGAAATCATATGCCTGTCATAGAAACAGACAAAGAACTTGCCAATTTCTTACAGATAGACTATAATACTTTGCGTTATTTGGTATATCATAGAGATGTAATTACGTTTGATAATTATTATCGATTTGATATTCCAAAAAAAAGCGGAGGAATCCGTCACATAGCCGCTCCTAAAACACAACTTAAAACATCTCAAAGGCAAATATTGGAACAAATACTGCAAAATGCGGAAATTTCTGATATGGCTCACGGCTTTATTAAATCAAGGTCTGTACTCACAAGCGCAAAATCACATAAAACAGGTCCGGATTTATTAATAAACATTGACTTGGATAATTTTTTTCCAACAATCACATTTGAACGTGTAAGAGGTTTATATCAGTCTTTTGGCTATTCTGGATATATATCTTCTTTGCTTGCTATGATTTGTACCTACTGCGAAAGAATGCCGCTTGAAATAAAAGGAGAAACAAAGTATATAAAAACATCAGACAGAATATTGCCGCAGGGTTCTCCAGCAAGTCCAATGATTACAAATATTATATGTCGAAAGATGGACAGCCGCATTAATGGTTTATGTCAAAAACTAGGACTTACTTATACAAGATATGCCGATGATATGAGTTTTAGCTATATTGGAAATACAGATAATTTTTCAATAGGCAGTTTCTTAAACACTATTAATAAAATTATAGAATCTGAAGGTTTTCACATAAAAAAAGAAAAAACTCATATATTGAGAAAAAACAATAGACAATATATTACTGGTATTGTAATAAATAATGAGGAAATCGGTGTTCCAAAAAAATGGATTAAAATATTGAAAGCCTCCATACATAATGCTCAAAAATTAAAAGATTCTGGAGGCTCTGTATCATGTGAAACAAAAAATGAAATTTCAGGAAAAATAGCGTGGCTTAAAAGTGTAAATGAAAAAAGATATCAAAAAATAATATCTCAAGGTACTAAATTATTAAAAGAATTATTCTAACATATCAAACAAAAAAGTAAAATGAATGTAACTTAAATTCATTTTACTTTTTTATTTGATTAACTATAATATGCAAATATAAGTTTAACATTATATTTTTAATATAGATTTTATATCATTAATCATATATTCTATAAGTAATTCTTGATAAGCAGCCTTTTTTGTAACCTTTAGAGCAGTTAAAACTTCAAAAAATAATTCAGATTGTATATTGTCAAGTTTTTTTATATCTCTATCAGAAACGTCTTTTTCAGATAAAGACAACAAATAATCCTCTTTTGTCATTCTCCATATTTTAATTTTATCAGGGTGTCTTAATAAAATTTTATCAGCAATTAAAATTCCATCAGGGTCAATATCTCCTGAATAGTATAGTATACAATTTGATTTGCATAACATATCAATTAAAATTAAAGAAGCTGTTTTCATTTGACCAGACGTACATATAAGAGAAACAAAATTATCTTTAAACTCATTGCAAATATGAGAAAATACCATCTGATTTTCAAAAATAAAAACAATTTTTCTTTTACAGTCCGCCGCTACAATATTGTTAAGATTTGACAATGTAACAGCATACGACTCATTTAAACATATAAAATACTCATATGCATTATGTAAACCATATTTATTATATAGACTTATGCCATATAATACCGTAAAACTTGAAATATCATCGGGTATTATTCCTGACATATAATATAAAGCCAATATTTCTTCAGCGCTTTGACTTTCCATATTATTAATATAGTTCAAAATATGAATCAATAATTTACCAGCTGTATTTTTTCTATCGAAATAATGTGGATTTAAAGTTATATTAGCCGAAAGAACAGCTAGTCTTATTCCCTTATTAATCATTAGATATTCTGCGGCATAACATACATTCAGAACAACTTTTTTAATATCCAACGGTGATTTTTCATATTCAGAAATTATTATATTATATCCAAATTTTTTAAAATTCATTACGTCTTCAATCCATTTTACAGAAATAACCTTCTCAGAAAATATACTTTTCAGACTGTTAATTATATCGTAAAAAAAATTCTTCTTTTTTTCAACTTCCAATAATTTGATTTCTTTATTTGTAATAAGTTTTACAGAGAAGTATCCCTCAATAATATCTATGAGAGCTATCTCTCTGTATTTTGTTTCCAACAATGCTTTTTCAAAATCTTTGATAGAAAATTTAATTCCTTCATCAAAGAAATTTTTTCCCATAAAACCTGATATTGCGTTTTTTTCGTCTTCAGTAGGATTATCAATTTTTATATTTCCTGATATTTTGCCATATTTTTGCCATTTTAACTTTATTGTATAAAATATACGATAGAATCCATTATTATTTTTAAAATATTTAATACAATCATCGAGCAAACTATTGTTACGCATTATTTATAATTCACAAATCCTTTCATAGCCGTTCCATTTAAAATTAATTGCCGTAACAACAGAAGAATTGTTGGCTCTTTGAAGTTCAATAATTTTAAGGGCTTTAACTGTTCTAAAACAACCCCACAGAACCTGTGAATTCATTATATAATCAAAATCAAGTTTTTCAACCAATTCAAACATACTGCTTATATTTTTATCATCAACACCAGCAAAAGCTTCGTCTAAAGCTATAATCTTAGGATGGTCCGGATTTTCCGTCTTTTTATATTGGGCATTAACAGCGGCAAATAATGGAACATAAATAGCCATAGCTTTTTCTCCTCCACTAAATTTATTAAAAGCGGAATTTGTAAGTTCTTTTCTCGTTTCTCCATTTCTGTAATAATAAATTTTAAATTCAAACCAGTCCCTATAATCAAGAGCATTTCTTATTAAGTCGGAATAATTAATAATATCCCCTCTTTCTTCCGCAGTTTGTTTTTCAAAGTTAATTCTGCTTCTGAAATGTGTGGAAACTTTTTCAATATCTTCTTTAGTAAGCAACTCTTTATCTCTGCTTAGAATTTTTTCAAGTTCCATAGTTCCAAGTTCATTCTCTCCCTCTGCTAACTTGGCTTTCCAGTCCATACAGAAAGTTAAAGCCATTGAGGTGTCTATTTTTTTCATAAGCTCTGACATTTCTTTAATCCATTTACGGCTTTCGGAAATTCTGTTGCTAAGTTTTCTGCTTAGGGTATCAGCTAGAATATCCTCAAATAATTTTCTATCATTTTCTTGTATTAAAAGTTCTGTACTTTCAATAGATTGTTTAAGTATAGTATAAAACTCCTCAATAAAACATTCTTTTCCCTGCCATGAAAGTACAATAAGACGTCTTTTCCTAAATATATTTGCGTCTTCCGAATCGTCAAAACACTCTTTAAACGTTATTCCATAGTTGGTAAGACTTCCACTGTACTTTTGATATGTCCCTATTAAATTTCCTACCATATCAGAAATTGATTTATTTTGTTCATTTTCGTTAATAACCTTTGAGGCATCTAAAGCTGTATCATAAACATTTTTTTCATCTTTACTTAAAACTAGTTCAAGAGATAATTCCTCAAAAAAATATTTTTCTAATTTTTTTTCAAGTTTATATGAAATATCGGCATTTTTTTCGTCTTCTATAATTTCGCTTTGAAGTCTTTTAACATTATCTTCAAGAACAGCAATTTTACTATTGTTATCAATTATTTTTGAGGTTTTTAAATTAATTAAATCTCTCAATTCTTTAAGCCTTATTGATTTTTCCTTAATTTCATCATTATTTAAGTATTCCTCAATACTATCAATTTTGGCATTAAATTTTTTAACATTATTTTCTTCTCGTTGAAGTAAACGAAAATCATCATCTCTTTCTAATTCTTCGTTTTCAAGATTTAATTTAATTTCATTAAGTTTTTCAAATGCCCTTTTTTTATTTGAAATACAATCGTACAGATATGATAAATTATCTTTATAATTATCTGTAAATTCAATAACTTCCGCGTAAATATCAGCTTTTCTTGAATAAGGCAGATTTTTGCATATTTTTATTACATCATATATAGCTTGTTTTTTTAAATTCTCAAATTCACACACTTCATTTTCTTTTTTATCATAATTATTATCGCAAACTTCAAGAGTATTCTCAGCGGTTTTTATAATATCCACAGCCGTATCTAAATCAATAAAGGAAGGAAGTTTTTTATATTCCTTTTCTAAAATAAATGTTCTTTCATTTACTTTTTGAATATCAGCATCAATATTGTTTATATTTTCTTGAATATGACAAATCTCCTCATTTTTTTCTCTTATCATTTTTTCTTTTTTATATTCTCTAGCCTTTGGACCAATATATGAAGCACGCTCATCAGCGGCGGAATATCCCTCAATAATACCATTTCTAAAATAGCCGTCATTTGAAACAACAAACATAGCGTCGCTAATACAATCAGATGATATATTTTTCAATATACGTTCGGCGGCTTTTTTCAAAGATAAATCAATATTACTCACAACCAAATCACAAAATCCAAAATCATTATCATCACGAATATTTATTAAAACATCAGATAAATTTTTCAATTCATTTTTAGCGTTATCAAAATCTTCTTCTGAAACAATCAAAGCGTCAAGAACACCTGCCGCACTAAACTGACTTTCAAGCAAATCCTGTTTTTCCTGACTGATATTATCCGCAAATTCAAATGCTTCATAAAAAGGAATAAATTTAATATTTTTTGATTTCAATAAACGTCTTGCCTCAACAACTTTATTTTTTCTTTCAGGCTGAGGAGATTTCATATCAATAAGTTTTTTCAGCTCATCGTTCAGTTTTTTAACTTCTTTAAATAACTCAGTTTTATAATTTATTTTCAAAGCTTTTTCATAACTGAGTTTATCACGATTATTTTCATAAATTCCTCTAAGTATTGAATTTATTTCTCCAAAATCTTTGTTTCCCTGATACTTCTGAACCAACACCGATATTTCATCAAGTATATCATTTTCTATGATTAACTCTTTATATTCATTTAAAGTTTTATAATAAGTTTCAATAATTTCATCTCTAATTCGGTTATCCATTACAATTGCTTCAGATAACTGTTCTTCCGCGGATATTTTGAGTATTTTTAATTTTTCAAGTTCTGAAACAGCTATATCCCATTTCTCAGTAATATCATTAGCCTTACAAATAGCATTTTTGCCTTTTTCAATAGTCCATCGAAGATTTTGAAGTTTTTTCTCAAGTTCTCTGTAATTTTCAGTAGTATTATCTGAAGTGATTAATTCTTTAACTTGATTATGGTATTCAAATTTAACTGCTTTATTATCTTCTTCCAAACAATTTAATATCATTTCATTTTTTTTGTCATAGTCTTCAATTTCAATTTTATATTTTCTTATTTGAGAATCACACAAAAATATTTTTTTATTTCTGTTTTCTATTTTATCTAAAAGTCTGTTTTTTTCTTTTTCAGCTTTGTTTTTATCTTCTCTATACATTTCAAGTTCTTCAGTTAAATTGTCAATATTTGAGATATTCAAAGAATTTTTTTCGCTGATTAAAATCTCTTTTTCATTATTAAGAAGATTATTTTCATTTATATAATAAAGTGCTTCATCATTCTTAGATTTTAAGTCGGCTTTATTTTTATCAAATCTATCTTTTAGATAATCCGCTTTTTTCTTTTCTTCTATATAAGCGGATGCTTTTTTCCAAATGATATACCTATTATAACGAATGTATTCATTTCTTATATTTTGTAAATCCTTAAAGGCAACTTTTAAATTATCAAGTTTCATTTGAATATCATCCATTTTTTCCATTGCGTCAACCATAGCTCTCAGGTCATCGTCAGAAAGAGTCTGTAATGATGAGTTAAGTATCTCATAAACTTTCGCGGGTTTAAATTCATTAGAAAGTTTAGGAGCTCTAACTTTAACAAGCAGTTTTATAAACTGTTCATATTGTTCCAATTTTGGAAATCCAAATATATATTTATTAACATTCATCATATAATCTTTTTGTGTTTCAGAAAAAACTGAATTTATTCCAATAATATTTTTAAGTTCTTGTTTAGTACAAGGTATTTTTTTATTTCCTATTTTTTTACATAAAGAAATATCATAACCAATACGCCTGCCATCCAAAATAATAAATCCCCAAAAATTTAATGGTTTACCCCTCTGCGCACGCTGTCCAATACCTATTGTTCGGTACTGTTCTGTATTTTTCTTTTTAAATTCAAGAAATAAATATCCTATAACATCATCTTTTTCACTGTCGCCAAGCAAATAGTATTCCATTCTTCTGTCATTAGAACCAAAAGGGTCAAGTCTTGAAGGAGTTCTATCTCCATCAAGTATAAAAGGAATAAAGCTTTGGGTTGTAATAGATTTACCTGAGCCATTCTGACCTCTGAGAAGCATTTTGCCATCTTCGAATTCAAAGATTTCTTCATCATAAAGCCAAAAGTTAACAAAACCTATTTTATTCATTTTCCAACGATTGGCATCCATTATTATCACTTCTTTCCATAAAATCTTTAGGATATTCTCCAATAAATTTACCGACTGCCGGAAAAATTTGAATTTTTTCACCGCAAATATCCAGCATTCTCCAAAGCCGCATATAATTTAAAATAGAGTTAACTAGTTTATCAAAATTCATTTCTCGATATTCTTTACTCCACGCTGAAACATATTTTTTTCTACAATCATCTACAATTTTTTTAAAATCATCTTCTATAATATAAATGCAGTCATCCGCTTCTCGTTTTAATATATTTTCATTTACATTCTGCCTTATTTCAGTACATATAAGTAAAATTAGCTCAGAAATCATAGAGTCTTTCGGATATTCATCACCAAAACAATTTTTTTCCTGCATAACGAGGAAAGCCGAATTTTTATGTACTTGAAGTTCTCCACCTAAATACTCGTTTAAATTTTTATTAATATATTGCTGTTGACTTTTAATGTAGACAGCGTCTTGGTCGTTTGACCCTGTCCAATAAACGGCAGGAGAGGAAACAAGTTCTCTGTAAACTCTGTTTATCCTTATAATACCTTTATCCTTTTCAAGTTCTTCTATATGTTTTTTCTCAAAATCTTTGTATGATTTAAAATTAGAAATATCAAAATTAAAGCCAGTGGCAAAATATCTGGATAATCCAGTGTTTTCATATAATACCTCGTTTTCAATACCACTATATATATTTTGACTTGTGCCTTCATAAACGTTTACAAAACCAATTTTTTCAGCAAATTGAAGAATACGTACAAGGGATTTTCTTTGGGTAAATAAAGTCCAGTCAATTTCTATAAATTCTTTAAGATGAATTTCAATTATATCAATCAATTCTGATAGTAAAAAAGATTCATTATCTTCTCTATCTTCAAGAAAAATAAGTAAAGCTAAAAAAACACAGTAATCAAATATATCTGTAAACTCTGTAATTCCCATATATTCATAAGCATAAGCCGGGACTTTTTCTATTTTGATAATTCTTCTATTTTCAATAATTCTCCAGCCAATTTGTTCAGTAATAAATTTTTTGAATTTTGGAATTTCTCGTCTAATTTTTACAAACAATTCCTTTTCTTTTGATTTATCAATCCAAAATTTTTCCATTAAAATTTTAACAGAATCCATAAACGCTATACCTCCGTAAATTCCAAAATATAATCTGGTATAATCAAATCACCGTCTTCACACTTTAGCACACATTTCTCGTTGCCCTTAGTAAGCTTAAAATTTTGTCCAAATTCAGTTAAACCCGTTTTTGTACTTGTAATATTAGCATCAGAAATCCATTTTAATAAAGTTAATCTTGTACTCTCCGATATAATATCTTTTATATCTGATAAAATAATTTTATTATCCTTTACATATTTTAAAACAATAGCTTTATCTTGTTCAACTTTTTTAAGATAATTATTTTTATTTTTAATTTTTTCATCGCTTTTATCGTAAAATCCACTTTTATCAATTCTTGCTTTATATGTTCTTATATGAGGTTTAAGAGAATAAATAACTGGCTCCTCATCATAGGTACTGCTGTTAACACTATCAGTAGACCGTTTGGAATTAACTTTGTAATGTCCGATATGCTGGATTCCGAAAATGTGAGCGGCAAGTTTATGCGCACTGTTTATATCATCACATTCTTTAAACATTTTTATAAACTTTATATAATCATTTTTTCTGCTTACTCCCCAATTTTGCAGCTGTGCTATCAAAGCTGCGTTTTGAACAATTTTTCTGATTATTTCATCAGTAATATCCATTACTCTTATACTTTCACTTATAGCATTTTCATCTGAAACAAACCATTTTTTAAAAGAATTCCATTTGCCATAAACATTTTCTTTTATATGTTCTTCCAAAAAATCATTTGATTCAGTTAAAAGTCTTGGAATTTCAAGTTCACTTTTTATAATTTTTTCAAGTATACTTTTTTCAACATCATAAGAAATATGTTTGAAAGAATTTTCAATATAATTTGAATTTATTTTTAGTTCACTTATAAAATCCCGAAGATATTTTATAAGTTTATCTTTATGTATTATAAATTCAAAGGACTTAAATACTTTATCTGCTTTTCCTGAATAAAATTCCCGTAAATAATCTTTATAATTTTGGTTAAGATTTTTAAAGTCTTCCTGTAAATTATGCCACCACTCATAAATATCTTTTAACGACATATTATTGATAATGTCTATTTTTTTTATTGCCTCATTAATTCTAGAAAAAATGTTAGTAGAGAGATTTCCTCCTTCAACTAACAGATTTTCAAGTCTGATAGTAAGACGTTCAATTTCAACAGCATATTCAGACATAGAATATCTAAACTGTTTATTTTTATATTCTTCTATAGTACGAGCTTGTTTAGGGTCTTGAATAGTAATAAGATTCCCCCACTCAACAAGAGCGTCTAAATCTCCTTTAAGCTGCTCAATAGTATAATCGCTAAATTCAGTATAAGTTTCAATTATCCGAAAAACATCTTCTTTATATAAATTAAATTTCATTCTCTCATATTCTGTAAAGAAAATTCTCATTATACGCCTATATCTTGACGTGTTTCCAACAGTAAGATAAGATACTTCTTTAATTCTTTGTAAATATTTCATATAGACAACTCACCCCGGCTATAAAAAAAATTAACAAAATTTACATTTATATTAAATAATATAACATAATTAGATAAACTTATATTAACATTTTTATATAAAAATTTCAATATATATCTTTTAATTGTACACGGGCGTTTCACAAATTTTTTTGAGGTAAGAACATATCTTTTGGCAGTTTAAAAACAATGCGATTAGAATTAATTCAGCCGATAATTTTAATTTTTCTCTGGCAAAACGCAGTTTTGCCTTATAAAATTTAGGTCAAGCCTTTCTAAAGGCTTGTGGGGTGTGGGGCAAAGCCCCATATGCACTAACTTAAGAAAAACCTTGAGGTTTCACCTCAAACTCCACTTCTTTCTTGAAAGAAAGAAGCAAAGAACCTTTGCGAAAAACTATTGTTTTTCTTGATAAATATTAAAAAGCGTCGGCAAAAACGACAGTTTTTGCTTATTAAAGTTTTTGTCAAACTTTTTTTAATATGTGCCGCAAAGAAGTGCGGACGGCGTAAGCCGGCTTTTGGCTTTGCCAAAAGCACTGACTATGTTTGCAGAGGTTTGGAGACGGAGTCTCCAAGGTTTTTATATTAACTTAGTGCATATGGGGCAAAGCCCCACGGTTTTAATTTATGAAACGAACGTGTTTAATTGTATAAAATTTATTTTTTTAAAAAACAAAAGTAAGTATGGTCTGAAAGATTTTGGAAGAACTATGGCAATACCGCATAATTATGATTTCATAGATTTTGACGATATTTCCCATTACCGTGTCAAAGTCTCTTATCATAGGCTCCGACTATGATTGCGAGCCTTTTCCTTGCACTGAAAAATATCGTCTGAAATCTATTTTATCGAATTATGCGGTATTGCCCTATAAAACACCTAAAAAACTATTGAAATTAAATTTCTTCTATAATATGTCACATTATGGTATTTTAACATAAAGTCGGAACCTATGTTAAGAGGTTTTGACAAAGTAATGGAAAATATCAGCAAAATCTGTTTTATTTAATTTGTCGGTATTGCATTTATACTTTTAACTCATTTTTATCAGCATATTTAATCATAATTTTATTTTTCTAACTTTCTTATATTTGTACAGTTGAGTCATTTCCAATGCTTTAACTGCGAAAGCTGGCGTTCAAACAGACTACGACGTTCATCATCTGATTTTTCATCAGGATTTGGCATATTATTAATAAGAAAATCAATAAGGGAATCTTTAGATTTGTATATGAACTTTCCATCTGTATAACACCATTTACAGTAATCTTCATTATAACTTCCATCCGGCTCACGACTGATTATACTATCTTCATTTAATGGCATTCCACAACATTGACAAATGAGTAAACACGGAGAGCCAAGGAGTGAATTGATAGATACATTAAATTTGCGTGATAATAGTTTTAAGGTGTCTGTATTGGGCTGTGTTTCGCCTGTTTCCCAACGACTAACTGCCTGTCTTGTTACCATTACTTGTTTTGCCATCTGTTCTTGTGTGAGATTATGTTTTTCTCGTAAGTTTTTAAGTATATCTTTAGTTTCCATAATTATTCCTCCCAACAAATAATATATTTATATTATATCATTTGCTATAATTTCTCACAAGCAACTTGTTGTTGCGTAGTCGATTTCTATATATGTTACAAAAGATAATATTTATAAGTATTTCCAATTTCTACTATTCTGCTTTGTAACTTTATATAGGCAATATCGTATAATTCGATAGAACAGGTTTTATGGAAACACCGAATAAAGGATATAAAAATAATTTTTTAATTTGTCGGCGTTTCCTTAGATGATATTTTTCAGTGCAAGGAAAAAGCTCGCTGGTCAAACACTTTCGCTATG
>CAOJPS010000038.1 GCA_948441255.1 uncultured Eubacteriaceae bacterium
GAAGTCGGGTTTGGGCTGAAAGCCCAAGGTTTTTCTTAAGTTAGTGCATATGGGCTTTGCCCCACACCCCACAAGCTAATCAGTGTTTTTGGCTTCGCCAAAAATCGGCTTACGCCGACCGCACTTCTTTGCGGCACATATTGAAAAAAGTTTGACAAAAACTTTAATAAGCAAAAACTGTCGTTTTTGCTGTGTAATTTTGATATTTTCTTCTGCGAAACGTAGTTTCGCTCAAAAGTTCTTTGCTTATTTCTTTCAAGAAAGAAGTCGGGTTTGGGCTGAAAGCCCAAGGTTTTTATTAACTTAGTGCATATGGGGCAGCGCCCAACAATCATTTTCAACAAAAAAATTACTTATAAATGCCTCCGTCATAGGCGTTCACAAAAAAGGGATTTTCCGATTCCGCTGTTTCAATGCGGTAATGAGGAACGGAAACAACATTTCCGCCTTTCTCAGAATCTCCAAAATAATAGCCTCTTTTAACTCCCGTAATGGTAATCTTTTTGTCTGTTTTTTCTACGTTTTGGGCAAAAATGAAAAGCGCCTCATCGGCGGAACAGATATTGACAGCCTCACCATACATATTTTTAACAGGGAAGTATTTGAACTTTACATTCATAGAACCGGTATTTTTAAATTTGAATTTAACATAGTTGTTAAAAATATCTTCGTTTCTGTATTTCTGAACATATTCAATTGTACACTCGCCGTTGATAAAGTTAATGCTGTACAGTTCCAGTCCATCATAAAATTCAGAAAGTTTCTCAACATACGAGTTGGAGATATTTAAAAGATTTTCTCTGTTAAATGTTCCGTCAAAGGAAAGGTCTTGTTTCTCAAACTCAACAGCATAGTTAAAAATGGTAATCTTTTCATTTTCTGAAGTCAGCACCTGTTTCTCGAAATCGGAGATTCTTTTAACGTCTTCATTTTTGGCGAAAAAAACTTTTTGAAGATTAATTGTATCATATACGCAGTCATTAAAGTTTATTTGCACCATAGGTTTATAATCTCGGGGTATATCGGCAGTAAGTTCAATATTTTTTTTAGACAAGATGCTTTTAATTGAGTCAATATTTCCATCATCTATAACATATCTTTTATCAAACCAAATATTGCATATAAATAAGAACAAATTCAAAAAAACAAACAAAATAATTGTATAATTTTTAGCTCTGTCCCAATCCATAAAATCACTCCGTATTCCCTTTAACATATTGTTTTCCATCAATATCCATAAACCATTTTAAAAAGCCTTTTTCATCTGTTTCAAAAAAATAGGCAAGCTCTATATTCTCAATAACGCCGGAGTTCTCTTTATTTCCGCTTTGAATATCGGCAAAAACCTCATCGGCGGCTTTAAGAAAATTCATTTTCACAGCGGATTTTCCCGAAATATCATTTACAAATTTTTTTGTAAATCTACAGTATTTAGAAACTTTTCCGCCGCTGACAGTAACTTCGATAACAGAATTCATACCAAGCGATTTTTTAACTTCATCGCTAAGTTTGACGCAAAAATTATTTATCTTATAATCAAAATAAAAAATTGTTTTTTCACTGTCAGAAGAAAATCCGCTCAGATAGTATTCATTTTCTATATTAGAATCTCTTTTAAGCAGAGAAACAGCACTTTTATACTGGCTGTAAAAATCATTTTCGCTTTTAGCTTTATCAGCGCTGTAGTTATAATATTCCATAACGCCGGTATTGTAATACTTAACAACAGTATTTTCGTCACTGTAAGTAAAAACGCCGTTAATAGATGAGGACCATTTGGAAACAGGATTGTCAAAAAATACATCTGCCGCTCGTTCAAGCCGAAATTGCTGAAACTCTCCGTTTTCATAAAAAGGGTCTTCGGTTTTAATGGGATAATATGAAAATTCTTCTCCGTTCCACTGAGGTATAAATAAATTTCCTTTAAATAGGTCAAGTCCGTTTTTAACGCTTGAAGTATAATATATGTCGCTGGTTTCTGAAATAGAGCCTATTGTATTGTAAACCGTATAAATATACTGATTGTTTTCAAGAGAGAAAATATATCCTTTTCCTGATGTTCTGTTACCAAAAGCGACAGTAATGTTTTCTGGAAAAGTTGTTGTATAAGAAGTGATAGTGATAGTATCGATTGTATTGGTAAAGGCTGTCAGAAGACTTTCATCAAAGCCAAACATACGAGCGACGCTTTTTCCGTCAATTCCGCTGCTGTATTGATAAACAACAGACCTGGCGGAAAGAACGCTGTTCCAGTCAATTTTTCCCGCACGAGCCTTGGAACTGTTTTCAACAGTTATTTTAATGGCGTCGTCAAAAACAGTTTTATAATCGTTTTTATAGATATTATTTTTAAGACAAATGAGTTTATCACTGCCTTTATTGACAATAATACTGTCAAGAGAATAAAGCAGCGCATCATCGTCATAATCGTTAGATTTATTGAAAAAAGAGTAAAAAAAGTTATGGTTTGAAAAACCTTCAAACCATAACTCAGCAGTCTGATAAATAGCCAATATGACAAAAAAAGTAATTATAAAATTTTTAGTAATGTTTAATTTCATTAAAATCACCTTTGCCCCGGAAGAATAATTCCTTGCCGAAGTTCATTTTTTATCTCACTTTTTTTACGCTTAACAACAGCGGAAACCTCGGAATATTTGTCACCGTTGTATGCTTTGACGACAATAAGATTTTTGCCCTCAACCAAGTCAACGTCCTCAATAAAAACCTCGGTGAGTCCAACGGTTGTTTCATATTTGTCTAATTCAATCAGCTTTGTACCTTCAGCGTTTTCAACCACTTTGTAGACAATAATGTCAACATCTGTATCTTTCTCAGCGGTGCCTGAGATGATGCGTGAACTGTCGAAAGTGGTTTCAACGCCTTTTTGCAAATTCATACCGCCCGTAATCCCGAACTTTTCAACGGCCTGAGAGTCGGAAGGAGCCGCAAGAATGCATATAGTAGACGCCGCTATTACAAATAATAAAAGGAATATAAATGATAATAACTTTTTCATGACAGCCTCCTTTCCAAGAACTCAATCAAATGAAATGTTTAAATTTCATTAAGTCCCCTAATTTAATATGTACATTAAGTATGACATATTTATACGTTCCGTGAATTCGGTAGTATAAACTTATACCTCTACACACTAATATTATAACCCATTAATGTTACAATTATATTACACTACGGTTACTTTTAAATTAAATATTTAAATAATAACTTAAAACTGTGGGACTTAAGTCCCACACCCTGCAAGGGACTAGTCCCCATATATTGTAACTTAAAACCGTGGGACGCTGTCCCACACCCTGCAAGCCCTTTAAAAAGGGCTTGACCCTAAACTTTAAAACGCAAAGCATACGCTTTGCTAAAAAACAGCGAAACGCAGTTTCGCGCAAAATTTCTTTGCTTCTTTCTTTTAAGAAAGAAGTCGGGTTTGGGCTGAAAGCCCAGGGTTTTAAAAGGTTTTAAAAGGTTTTAATTTAATGAAAATTAACGGCGGCGCCTACAAACCCAAGGAACAGAGGGTGAGGCTTATTGGGTCTTGATTTAAATTCCGGGTGAAACTGAACACTTACAAACCAGGGGTGAACTTCTTTTTTTAGTTCGACTATTTCTACCAGCCTGTCATTTGGAGAAAGCCCGGCAATAACAAGCCCTTTGTCGGCAAGACAGTTTTTAAACTCATTGTTAAACTCATATCTATGCCTATGTCTTTCATAAATTAAATCTTCCCCATAAACCTCAGAACATATACTATCTTTTGTAAGTTTACAGGGATAAGCGCCAAGACGCATTGTTCCGCCAAGTTCGTCAATATCCTTTTGTTCCGGCATAAGGTCTATAACAGGATAAGGCGTATCCGCTTTAATTTCCGAGGAATGAGCGCCATTAAGTCCAGCCACGTTTCTGGCAAACTCAATAACAGTGCAGTGCATACCAAGACAAATTCCCAGGAAAGGAATTTTATTTTCCCTGGCAAATCTTACAGCGTCAATTTTTCCCTCAACGCCTCTTTCTCCAAATCCTCCCGGAACAAGAACGGCGTCAGCGTCTGAAAGACATTCGCCTGCCCCAAGCCTCTCAATATCTTCCGCGTTAACCCATTTGATGTTTATTTCCGCGGAAATGCTGATGCCGGCGTGTTTAAGCGCTTCAACAATTGATATGTAAGCGTCGTGAAGCTCTACATATTTTCCAACAAGAGCGACCGTAACTTTCTTTTCAAGGTTCTTCTGTTTTTCAACAACTTGCCGCCAATCGTTTAAATCTGGTTCTTTATCGTCAATGGCAAGTTTTTCGCATACAATATGAGCAAGTCTTTCTTTTTCCAGCAAAAGGGGCACTTCATAAAGAGATTCACAGTCAATATTTTCCATAACGCACTTTTTGTCAACATTACAGAAAAGCGCAAGTTTGTCTTTCATATCCTGGCTCATTGTGTGCTCTGTTCTGCAAACTATAATATCCGGCTGAATACCTATAGCAAGAAGCTGTTTAACAGAATGCTGGGTAGGCTTTGTTTTCATCTCTCCGGATTTGGCGAGATAAGGAATCAATGTGACGTGAATATACAAAACGTTTTCCTTTCCAACATCGCTTGAAACCTGTCTTATTGCCTCAAGAAAAGGCTCGCTCTCAATATCGCCGACAGTTCCGCCGATTTCAGTAATGACAATATCCGACTGAGTGGTTTTTCCGGCGCGAAAAACTCTTTCTTTAATAGCGTTGGTAATGTGAGGGATAACCTGAACCGTAGCGCCAAGATATTCTCCCTTACGTTCCTTGTTAAGCACTGACCAATAAATTTTTCCTGTAGTAATATTATTATTTACTGTAAGACTCTCGTCAACAAATCTCTCATAATGACCAAGGTCAAGGTCTGTTTCCGCTCCGTCGTCGGTAACAAAAACCTCTCCGTGCTGATAAGGGCTCATAGTTCCCGGGTCTATATTAATATATGGGTCAAATTTCTGAATTGTTACTTTATACCCTCTCGCTTTAAGAAGCCTGCCGAGAGAAGCCGCCGTAATACCTTTTCCAAGTCCGGAAACTACTCCGCCGGTAACGAAAATATATTTTGTCCGCATCAAATTCACCTCTGAAATAAAAATTAAAGTTTACCGAAAATAACCTCAACCGCTTTTTCAAATACGCTGTCATTTTCGAAATTATTGTTCACAATTTCACCATTAATTGCCGAAATAGTCTGATAGTCAACAGTTCCCGTTTCCTTGAGCTCATATTTTTTCTGAATTTCCTTAATAACTGCTTGTTTTTTCTCATTGGTAGCAATGTCATACCCAAGGTCTTTTAACGCTGTTTCAACATCTTTGTCAAAATTATCTGAATCTGTTTTAATGACTTTGATTTGTTCAATCTCATAATCGGGAACAACACCAACACCGTCAATTTTTCTTCCGCTCATAGGGAAAAACTCTTCTGTGGTCATTTTAAGCGCGCCAAGCTCCACAAGTTCAATAAAAGCCTGAGTGACGCCTTTGCCATATGTTTTTCCGCCGACTACAACAGCTCCGCTGTCTTTAAGAACGGCTGTAACAAGTTCGGAAGCGGAAGCGGTTGCCTCGTTTGTCAAAACAACAATATTTTTAAAGGGTACACCGTTATCTTCTGAATCAACTGTATAGTTTCCGTTTTTCATTTTAACATTTAAAAAAGGACCTTCCTTGACAAGAGTTTCGCATATCTCATAGGCTGATTTAGTTACTCCTCCGCCGTTAAACCTAAAGTCGATAATAATACCCTCAACATTTTGTTTTTTAAGTTTCTCAACTGTTTTTTTAAATTCCTTTCCTGTAGCGTCGTCAAAAGCGGAAATCTGTATGTATCTTACCTTATCCGCCTTAGTTTTGTCAGCGTTTGGCATAAGCTCATCAATTTTTGAGACAAAAACAGTGGGAAGTATAAATTCATCAATAACAACAGAAAGTTCTTTTCTAACGCCCTCTCTGTCAACAATAACTTTAACGGTCTGTCCTTTCTTTTGAGAAACCATAGCTGAAATCTCAGCGGCGGTTTTATCTTTTACATCTACATTTTCAACAGACAACAATATATCATTTTTCAAAATACCGCCTTTAAAAGCCGGCCCGTCCTCATAGACATTGACAATTTGAGGATAACCGTCTTTGTACTTTTCATAATAAGAAACTCCAAGCCCGATTTTCTCATTAGATGTTTCACTCATTGTCTCGGCAAGGCTTTCTGAATCGAGGAAAGCGCTGTACTGGTCAAGTTTTCCGGCCATACCCTCAACAGCTCCCTTAACAAGGTCGTTAACAGAAACATCGCCTATATAATAATTATTTATAAGTTCCAAAACGCTTTTAATATACTCTCCCGCTAACTCAACCTCGGAAGTGTTTTCCGTTTCATAATAATCAGCGGCGGCTTCTGTGCCAGACGGCGCCGCAAAGGCTGCCGAAGAAGCTGAAACGGATAAAATTAATAAAAAACCCGCTAAAATTTTTTTTAGTTTATACATTACGATATTCCTCCAATACAAATCAACACAGCCGGCGGTGTTTCCTATAGTCAGCGGACTTAAAAACGAATAAGTCCGCTGACTATAAAAGTTATTTACAAACCCGACAGTATTTTATCAATCCGAATAGTTGACAATATGTTCCGTATAATCGGTCTGCAAATCGCTCCTCATATAAGTAACAAGTCTATTGACAAAAGCGGCGGCTTCTGCCTTTGAAACATAGCTTTTAGGTCTGAAATTTCCGTCGGAATCACCAGATATAATTCCAAGTCTGGCGGCGGCGTAAACTTCTTTTTTAGCCCAGTCAGCAATATACTTATCGTCTACAAAGGAAGTAACAGGAGTGGGAGAAAGTCCAAGATTCTCAAGTCCAAGTGTTCTTAGCAGAATAACTATAGCCTCCTGCCTTTCGATAGGGGAATCGGTATAAAAATGACCGTTGTCACGTCCTACCGCTAAGCCGGCTTTATAAGCCGCCATAATATATTTATAATCTTCTCTGTCCTCTGTAACGTCGGGAAAGACAATATTTACAACCTGAGCTTTTTTAGAGCTTTTTTTCTTTTTAGAAGTATCCTCTACCGGAAGTTTAACCGCTTTGGTCAGCATAGAAACAAACTGACCTCTCGTAACCGATTGGCTTGGCTGATAGAAAGTGGGTTCGCCGTCAAGAATCTGCATAGCGAAAAGCTTTTTAATATCAGCTTCGGCAAAATGACCTTTTAAAAATCCAAGATTAGGCGCTATAAGCTGTTCAAATGAGTTATATGTATCAATAGACTCTGTTCCTGTTCTTGGAACATTATAAGTATTAACCTTGGGCAAAGTGTAGATATCATAACTTAAACCGCTTTTATTCTGCATAACCTCTCTGTAATTGCCTGAAAAACTTATAGCCGTAGGCTCATTTTCAGAATACTGCAATGTTTTTCCCATAGAAACGCTTGGACGAACCTGATACTGCAATTGCCAGCCGTCGGTAGTAACTGTGCCGTCAATTCTATGAGTCTCTGTTGATGACCAAGCGCTGTCATATCCATAAAAAGTTCCGGAGATTTCCCAAACCACTTTATTATTTTCCTCAAGGGCATAAACGGCTTTGTGAGAAACGTTTCCCTTATAATATGTAACTCCGGGAGTATGTGACTCAATAACAGATACGCTTGACTCTGACTGAGTTTCGTCAAGCTGATAGCTTACACCGCCGATGTTAATAACCTCGTCCCAGCTGTCAACCTCATAGTCCTTAATAATCTGGTCGCCCTCAATACGATAATTGACCTCATATTTAATATCTCTTGTAATATTATTTTCGGTATTTGTTGATGTAGTGGAGCCATATGTATAGGTAACGTCATAAGTATCGGCGGTTTTGCTTTTATCAGTCATATCAATTTCTGAATCGCCCTTAACAGTCAGCTGACCTTCCATAGTAACAGGGACGCCGGACAAAAACACCACTTCTTTATAAACAGATTCAAGGTCATCTTTTTTATTTTTGTTTTTTTGCTGTTCAAGAATCAATTCCGTGGTTTTTGGAAGTTTTCTTCCTGAAGATATACCGCCGAAAAACCCAAAATCGCCAACGTCGGCAAAAACAGGAGAGCAAACCGTTAAAATTATTCCTGAAACTATACCCGCAAAAGCGAATGGTTTAATTTTTTTCATACAATCCCTTCCTTCTTCAAAAACTTCACCTTTTAACCTTCCACAAGAACGATATATCCTGAAACTGTTATGCCTCCGTCAACTTTTTCGGGAAGATTATCAGTCATAACTCTTATTTTATCGCCTTTCTCAATTTCAGAAACTCCAACAACTTTGTTATTTTTAACAATAATAGAGTTAGCGGGAAGAGTAATATTAACGCTGCTGTCGGTATAACTAACGTCTTCCCAATTATAGGCTTTGTTTTTAAGATAAGTGCTGCCTTTGATAACAATAGTTTGAGTATTCTGATTATTTCCGCCGTTGTTATCACCGTTGTTGTCATCTCCCTCATTATCATCTCCGCCGTTGTTTTCAGAAGCGCCGACAGAAACTACCTCACCTCTGACAGCGTCTTTGGCGTAAGGAGAATTAATAACGTGAGTGGCTTTTGTTCCGTCAGAAACAATATTATAAACTTTGCTTACAGCGGAATTTGTGGTATATTCAATAAAGTTTTCCATAGAGGAAATTCCATTTTCGTCAATATACATAGTATTGTGGTCAATTAGGAAAGTACGCTCAACAGGAGAGTATACCCATTTGGTGCCGGAGAGAATACCGGTGGATTTAAGGCTGAAACTCTTGCCCTCGTCAACACTTAATATTCTTCCTCTGCCTATAAGAACACCAGAAACATCGGGTTGGTCATAAATATCCACAACAGCCGCTTTGTTGTTGCCGTTTAAAACAACGGTGGCGTAATCCGGAATCATAATATTCTGTCCCGAAACAAGTCTTCCGTGTCTTCTGACTATAGTACCGCTGTCAGTAGATATAGTGCCGTCTCTTGATGGTATATTAAAGTTTCCGACACCATCAGAATTGATGATGGTATCAGCGCTTAAAACATCATCTCTGCTTGTTCTGAAAGAAACCATAGAAACTTTTTCACCGCTGTAATTATTTTCAAGGGCAATATAAACGTCATTATCAGCGTGTTTTAAAAATCTCATAGCGTAATCAAGAGAAATTTGTTTGCCCTCATAATAATACTCAATATCATTGTTGGCTATACTGACATCTCTTATTTCCTTATGGTCAGACCAGCCTTTTTTAGTAAGCGTATAGGAATCCTGAATGGAAATTTTATTCTGAATGTTATTTATAGCGCCTAGCTGACCTTTAATGATAGTATTAATTTCGTGGCCTGTTCCCTCAACGGTAATCTCTTTAATTGATTCCTGAACATATCCAGGAGATATAATTGCTTGATTAACAAGAACTTTGACCCAGTCACCGGCTTGAATCTCACTTTGTTCAATTGGCTTTCCAGCCCTTGAGGCAAAAATAGAATCCGCCACATCAAACCAGGCTGTTTGACCGTTTTCATACTGAAGCATAAGCTGATTGACACCAGTACCGTCATTAACATAACTGCTGACTTTACCATACTTCATAATATAATTTGGCGAGGCGCTGATACTTTCAATAGTATCCGAATCGTCAGCGTAAGTTCTTATAAATACAATATCTCCAGCCTCAATATTTGAGATTGAAGTATCTCTTGGGTCATAAGCCCCTGATGGGAAAACTTGGTCAAGATAACCTGTTTCGTCGTCAAGGTCATAATACTCTTGTTTTTCAACCTCAATCTGGTCAGCGTAATAATTTTTAGTGACTTCTTTTCCGTCATTGTCAATAACGGTCAGATATCCATAAGCGGAATTGTTTTCAACAACAATGCCTCTTATTTCGTTTCTAAGATTCATATCTCCGATATATTCAACATCATCTACGGTATCATTAACAAGCGCTAACTTAACAGTGCTGCCGTAAGGCAGATTTTTGTCAATATATCTTGTGGAACCCATAATGATATATTTGTTTCCGTCATCATCAGTGCCGTAAAGACCGTTTACAATAGGATATGAAAATCTTTTTCCAAGGGTATCTAAAATGTGAATTAATCCGTTTTCATAGTCCACTTCCATAAGTTTGCCCTGAACATTTTTTCTTGTAAGACCGCCTGTCTTTTTAACAAAAATAACTTTGGGCTTAACATCAGAGGAATTATTTCCTCCTGTTCCGCCGCCTGTTTCCGGCTCTGTTGGGTTTATGGTAAGTTCGTCTTTCAAATCGGAAACGGCTCCTCCGTTTCCGGAATCTGAATTTTTTTCAACAACATACTCAATTTGGTCGCCTTCAAGGAGAGAAGTAAGGCTTGTAACAATACCGTTATCATAAACCACAGTATCGACAGCTTTGTCCTGCGGAGAATCGCTTGCTCTAAGCTGAAACTGTAAAACGTCTATTTTTCCGTCCATATTCCTTATGTAAACATTTCTCCACAAACTTGCTGTACCAGTTTGTGAAAGCTGAGCGTCCTGAATTCCTCCGACGGTGCCTGTACGTCTTTCCATATTAGCTGATTGGAAGTAAATATTGTCAAGATTTGAGAGTATCTGTGCCATTTCAGCTCTTGTAATGCTGCCTTTAGGATTAATTCTTCCGTTTGTTCCGCTGAGAATGCCGTTGGCGCATAAAAGTTCAAGGGACTGAGCATATGCCACATCAACATCATCCCAATCGGAGAATTTATACATACTTTGCTGAGAAGTTCCGTCAAGGCTTAAAGCGTTGGAGTTAAGCACTCTTATGCCTTTAACAAGCCAGTCAGCCACACGCTCTCGGCTTGCGGGAGAACCTTTGAAAAAGGAATCCGGCTCTAAAGTCCACTGTTCCTCCACAAGGGTATCAAGATATTCCTCGTCGGAAATAAGACCGTTTTCTTGAGCAAGACTAAGATAGCCGTTTGCCCAAGTGGGTATAACAGAGTTGTATTGCGGTGTGGTTTCTTTAAGTTCGGCGGCTCTTGTTTGAGCGGCGTTTTCCATACCCATAACACGAAGAACAAAGGCTATGGCTTCCTGATTTGAAACGGTGGAATTTGGGTTGAAGTTACCGTTATATCCTTTAACCATATCATAAGCGCCCGAACGGACAACAGCCTCTCTAGCCCAGTGAGAGGAGGGAACGTCATTAAAGTTAAGATTATCAATGATATCCCAGCCTTCCGGTTGTCCAACATAAATATTCTCGACAGGGTCTGTAAAAACCTTTGTGTCTGTCAGAGCGAAAACGTTTAGACTGCCAAGGGAGATAAAAGAAAAAGTTAGTGTAAAACAGACTAATTTATTAAAAAATGATTTTAGGAAAAAACTTTTTTTCATATTAAACCTCCAATTTAAAAAATCAATCGGTATTCAGACTTCTTTAGGAATTAGAGTTCTTTCGAAACTTCATATTGGTACAAATATTGTTAGAAAAAAATATTTTCTACAATGTTTCTTAACGCTATCGGCGTTTAAAAAGCAAAACGCCTTTCGCTTCACATTGAATAAAATATTTTTTTGTTGGATTAGAGTAATTTTGCTGTTTCGAAAGAAGTCTATTGCTGAGAATTTCGAAAGAAGTCTATTGAAATACCTTCAACATTTATATTATAACATTATATTTTGATAATAACAAACTATAATTTAAAAAATTAATAATATTGTAAAGAAAAAGTTTGTATAGAAATCATTAAAATACCAAAAAAAACAGGAAAATTTCTATAATGAAGTTTTCCTGTTTATAATCTCCGCCATATGAGTAATTTTAATGCCCATATCCATACTTTTTTTTCTGATATATTTATAAGCTTGATCCTCGGTCATTCCATATTTGTCAATTAGAAAAGTTTTTGCCTTATAAATTGTTTCATTTTCCGCTTCTGTCCGCTTAACTCTTTTTTTATTGGAAAAATCCATAAGCATTGAAATGGCGCAGGTTATATCGTCTTTTTTTAGAGGAACGCAGAGTTTAAAAATTTTATCGTTATTACATAAATCTATTTGGGAGGCGCTGCCAATCATAATAATGCTGAAATTTTCTGGAATATCTTCCGCAAGCTGAATGACAGAGCAGTCTTTAAGTTTGTAGCCGCAAATAATAATCCCGTTTTGATAATAACTAATCCGCCGTTTTATTTCCATACCGCTTGAGCAAATGCAAATGGGTTTGATTCCGTCTTTCAAAAGCATTTTAGCTGTTTTAACAGCAACACCCTCATTGGCAAAAACGATAAAAATATTGCAGTCCGACATAAAAAACCTCCTTAAATTACGCGGTATTGGCGTAAATAAATAAAAAATGAAACCGGGAATTTCCCGATTTCATTTAAGTGTATCGAAAAAGCCGACACGCTCGCAGGAAACATTCGCGTTCCCGCGGTTTAACAACATATGAAATTAGTACTGATAAATATACTGGTCAATTTCCCACTGGCTTACAAAAGTTCTGAAGCCGTCCCATTCTTTTTTCTTACATTCAACAAAAGCGTTGTAAACGTGTTCGCCTAAAACGGTTTTAGCGAGTCCGTCATTTTCCATAACATAGAGAGCCTCTCGAAGAGAACCGGGAAGATTTTTAATGCCCAACGCTTTTCTTTCCGCCGGGGTCATACTAAACATATTAACATCAACGCTTTCGGGCGCCGCAAGACCTTTTTTAATACCGTCAAGACCAGCCGCAAGGCAAAGAGCAAGACAAAGATAAGGATTAGTTGAAGGGTCGGGGCTTCTGAGCTCAACTCTTGTACCGGCTCCTCTGGACGCCGGGATTCTGATAATATCAGAACGGTTTGAAGCGCTCCAAGCGATGTAACAAGGGGCTTCATAACCAGGAACAAGACGTTTGTAAGAGTTTACGAGAGGATTTGTAACGGCTGTAATTCCGGCAACGTGTTCAAGAACACCGGCTATATAGCTGTAAGCTGTTTTGCTGAGCTGAAGCGGGTCGTTTTCATCAAAGAATACATTTTTGCCTTCCTTATTGAATAAAGACATATTTGTGTGCATACCTGAACCGTTGATGCCATAAATAGGCTTAGGCATAAAAGTGGCGTGAAGGCCGTATTTTTTAGCGATAGTTTTAACAGCAAGTTTAAATGTCATAACGTTGTCGGCGGTTGTGAGGGCATTGTCATATTTAAAGTCAATTTCGTGCTGACCCTCGGCAACCTCGTGATGAGAAGCCTCAATTTCATAGCCCATTTCTTCAAGAGTGAGGCAAATGTCACGTCTCGCGTCTTCTCCGTTATCAATAGGAGCCATATCAAAATAGCCTGCCTCATCGTTTGTAATAGTTGTGGGCACGCCGTTTTCGTCTGTCTGGAACAAGAAGAACTCGCACTCGTTTCCCACGTTAAAATCATAGCCCATTTCTTTTGCTTCCGCCATAGTTTTCTTAAGTATGTATCTGGGGTCACCCTCAAAAGGTTCTCCCTGAGGAGTGTAGACGTCGCAGATAAATCTTCCGACTCTGCTGTGCTGAGGACGCCACGGGAAAAGCACAAAAGTGTCAAGGTCGGGTTTGAGATACATATCTGATTCCTCAATTCTGGCGAAGCCCTGAATGGAAGAACCGTCAAACATCATACCTTCCTCAAGAATTTTTGGCAATTGAGAAACTGTAACAGCTATATTTTTGAGAGTTCCCAAGACATCGGTGAACTGAAGTCTTATAAACTTTACGTCCTGTTCCTCAATAATTCTCATAATATCTTGCTTTGTATACTTTGGCATTGAAAAAATCTCCTTTCAAAAGATAAGCGGTATAAAAAGTTTTTAATAAAATTCTTGTAAAAATGACAAAAGCGTTTCAATGAGCATTCTACCGAAATGTTCATTGAAACGCCATTGTTTCTATAGCAACATTATATAGTATAATATAAATATTGTCAATACCTTTTTTAAAAACTAACCATAATAATTAGCAGATACCCTGAGCTGTCATTGCGTCGACAACTTTTTCAAATCCGGCTATATTGGCGCCGACAACATAGTTGCCCTCGGCGTTATAGCGTTTAGCGGCATCATCAAGATTATGGAAAATAGAAGTCATAATATTTTTAAGTTTAGAATCAACTTCTTCGAATGTCCAGCTGAGTCTTTCGCTGTTTTGGCTCATCTCAAGAGCGGAAGTTGCCACTCCGCCGGCGTTTGCCGCTTTGCCGGGAGCGAAAAGCACTTTGTTTTGCTGAAGATATTCTGTAGCGTCAAGAGTTGTTGGCATATTAGCGCCTTCAGCGACAGCGATACAGCCGTTTGCGACCAACGCTTTGGCATCGTCAATATTAAGTTCGTTTTGAGTAGCGCAAGGAAGGGCAATATCACATTTAACAGACCAAACGCCTTTTCCTTCGTGATATTGGGCGCTGCTTCTCGCGGCGGCATATTCTGTAAGTCTTGCTCTTTTAACTTCTTTAACTTCTTTAAGAAGTTCAACGTCAATGCCTTCGGGGTCATAAATCCAGCCTGTGGAATCTGAAACAGTAACTACTTTTGCGCCAAGCTGCTGCGCTTTTTGAGCGGCGTATATAGCGACGTTTCCAGAACCTGAAATACAAACGGTTTTTCCTTTAATATCGTGACCGTTGCATTTAAGCATTTCATCTGTCAAATAAAGCAAACCATATCCTGTCGCTTCGGTTCTTGCCAAAGAACCGCCGTAGGAAAGACCTTTTCCTGTAAGTACGCCTTCATAAACTCCTCTTATACGTTTATACTGACCGAACATATAACCTATTTCTCTGGCGCCTGTTCCGATATCTCCGGCAGGCACATCTGTATCCGCGCCGATATATTTGCACAATTCTGTCATAAAGCTTTGGCAGAAAGCCATAACTTCTCTGTCTGATTTGCCTTTAGGGTCGAAATCAGAGCCGCCTTTTCCACCGCCGATAGGAAGCCCTGTTAAAGAGTTTTTGAAAATCTGTTCAAAGCCTAAGAATTTAATAATACCAAGATTAACTGACGGGTGAAGTCTTAAACCGCCTTTATAAGGACCAATGGCACTGTTAAACTGAACTCTGTAGCCTGTATTTACCTGAACTTGACCTTTATCGTCAACCCAAGGCACTCTGAATTTAATTTGTCTTTCAGGCTCAACAAGTCTTTCGAGCAAAGCGTCTTTTCTGAACTTTTCCTCATTAGCCTCAACAACGGCTCTTAAAGATTCTAAAACTTCTTTAACTGCCTGATGAAATTCAGGCTCGCTTGGATTTTTGCGAACAACGGCGTCAATTACCTCATCAATGTATGACATTAAAGTCATCCTCCTTTTACGTTTAAGATTTATCATTAGGGAAACAACACGCCGTGTTTCCTTAAACCCAAAAATCCCGACGCAATTGTTTCGTATATAGAATTTTAATACAAACGGAAAGATATTGCAAGTAATTTTTGCCATTCTTTCAAAAAAATTTTGAAAAAAATAAAAAAGAGGCTAAATTGGTTGAAAGGGGTGGTTTTAGGGGATATTTTTGACACAATTTAAAAAAAATCCGTCATTATTTTTGAGTTCGCCATCAAAACTTTGGAATAAGGTTTTGGAAAGAAGATTGTGCAAAATTTTCAATTTTGGGATTGATGTACTTTTCGTGCGAAA
>CAOJPS010000039.1 GCA_948441255.1 uncultured Eubacteriaceae bacterium
AGTATCGTCATAGTCCTCAAAAAATCCATACGAATGCTGAGCATATACACTTTTTATTTTTAACTTTTCTCCATTTTTGTCCGAACCATTAAGCATAAACCTTATTCCAGCCTTTTCATTAACGGACTCTTTATTACTCTTTACATAGAAGTCAGCACAAGCGTTAAAAACACCTTTGTTTTGAGGATTAAAGCTCCTATAAGTTTCTCCCCAAAAAAGTAAAGCATATCCATCATTGCCGCTTAATGGAGATGACGAAAAATCTTTTTCGTTTTCAATACCTCCAGGAATATACCATTCCGCGTTATTAAACCGTGTATCATAGAATGGAACACCTCCGTCATTAATCTCAACATCGCTTTCACCGTTCAGCGTAAGACGGCTGAATTTGGCAGATGAAAAATATTCTTTTGATGATACTCCAAAAGCGGAATCAACAGCCAACCCCACATACATTGTATCTGGAAGATTTTCATAATTAATTGTGACAGGTTGTCTTTCATTATCATTCCATATAGTTCCGCTGTTTGAAACACTCAATTTTATACTATTCCCATTTCTTTGTATCCTCATATAACGAGGTACGGCATAAGAAACTTTGTCATTATCACAATTATTTCCTGATATGTCTTTAAAATAACTTTCTGTCGCTTTAGCGCCGTTAGAAACACGGCTGAATATACGCACATTTTCACCGTTTTTCCACCAGCCGTCACCTATCATTGCCATAGCTGATTTACTGTCAAGTCCCGTGCGAACCATTAAACCGCTCACCTGCTGATTTTCAAACTTTGGTATTTCCTCTGTTCTTACAATCAAGTCAAAATCACCCGAAACAGGTTTATACATAAAACCACAGTTGTCATTTTGTTTTTCTGTTATTCTTCCCGAACCGTAAATTGTGTATACTCCTGTTTTTTCGTCCATTGACGCTCCGCCTTTTTCATTATATCCCCCAGTATAATTATTTTCTCTTATTTCCGTAAACAAATAACTTCCAGGAGCTGAAACAGATTTCACATAAACCAAAGATGACGTACTCTGAGTTTGTTCCCCTTTTGCGTTATAAGCCCTGCAAGTAAGAAAATGCGTTCCTGGCTTTAATAAAATATTATCATCAATTAAGTTTCCAGAATAAGAAGACAGAAGTTCGTTTTTATCATACAATTCCATTTTATTAACTTCACTGTTTCCCACCGCAATCGCTGTCGCTTTATATTTTAAACTCTCATTCTCATTTATTACAGTCCAATCACCATTGTTAACTTCCAATCCGTCAATAGAATTATTTAAAGCTGATATTGCTGGACTTTGTACTATTATATTAGGATTTGTAGGAATAATTTTTGACTGTTCTTCAGTCCAATCGTTTATATAAGCCTCAATTACAGTATAGCCGTCAAACTCACCGCCGCTAATCAAATCTGTTTCCTTCATAGACTCAAAACTGTATTCAGCAAGCCATTCCGCCGGAATATCAAAAGTACGATGTTCTTCCTTTACAGGAATAAGACCTCCGACTTCATCGGCACTATTAATAATACGCCCTACACCATTTCGAACATCATTAATAATTCTTGCGTCAATAGCGTCACGTTTTGGAAGATTAGCGCCGACATTGTCAAGTATATAATTATACGCGTCTTCAGGAGATACGCTATTAAATGAATAATCTCCCATATCCAGCTTTTCCTCAAGCAATTCAGCTTCAGAATAATTACTAACATATGTATTATTTTTATAATTATTTATTATTCCAGCGCCCTCAACATAATTATTGTAAAAATAAAACTTTGACATTTCGTCACCAGCCTTTTTAGGCGCTGATATTTCAAACACACGATAACGAAGATTTTCTCTGGTAGACGGACCATATTTATAATAATTTCCAATCCAGTTCAAATATGAGGGATTATGAGTTTTAGCGTTATATGAGTAAGGCTCCGCTCCATAAGCCGAATTAGTTTGTCCCCAGTTATAAACAATATTATTACTGAATTCCGTTTTTTGAAGTTCTCTGTCCATTCTAGGGCTTCTGCTATCGTGATGGGCTAAAAGGTTATATACATAACTAGCGTTAGTACCTCCAAGAATAGCGCCATAACCGTGTGCTCCTTTAATATGATTGCTCATTCTCAGACTTTCAGAACCTATAGTATTCTGAATTGTAAGGCTGTTTCCTTGTTTTCCTTCTTCACTTGAACCAGCGTATAAAGTGAGAAGCTCATCAACACACCAAGACACACTACAATGGTCAAATATAATATTAGAATTAAATCGTCCTCCAATTCCATCAGGTTCACCGCCGTTTTTATCAGTAGGACGCACTTTAAGATACCTTATAATAATATTTTCAACATTATCGCCTAAAACAATATCTCCGCCGCTTATAGTAATACCGTCCCCTGGAGCTGTCTGTCCAAGAATTGTAAGATTACTTTTATTTATTTTTAGAGTTCCTTTAAGTTCAATTGTACCGCTTACGTCAAATACAATAATTCGTCCTTCTTTTGACACGGCGTCCGCAAAAGAATTTTTTCCCGAACTATTTAAATTGGTAACGTGATATACCTCAATATTTCCGTTATTCTCCAAAATTCCCCTCGCCCCTGGAGAAAATCTTCCGCCTCCTTCCGCCCCAGGAAAAGCAAGCTGTTTTCCGGCGGCATATACAGACAAACAAATAGAAAACGCCAGAAATATCACAAACACAAAAGCAACCATTTTTTTCATAAAATCAACCTCCATTATAAATCTTTCAGTATTTTACATAGGAATTAATTCCGAAAAGATATAATCCTGTTTCAGAAACTTTTTTTCCCGTTGAAAGTTCAAGTGCTTTTCTATAAAATGTAATTTGAGTTTTATACTTTGACATTATATCATTAATATCATTGTCTTTCACATAATCTGTCTTATAATCCAATAATACTAATTCATTATTTTCCTCAAAATATAAATCAATTATGCCGTGAACAAGAATTTTATTGCTTATATCATTGTCTGAAACTAAATATTCCGGACCAAGAACCTCGGAAGGTTTTAATCCTATAACAAAAGGTGTTTCTTTATATACCAAAGCAGACTTTTTAATACGCCTCGCTATATCAGAAGACAAAAACATAAGTATCTTTTGTATGTTTATCGAATCAGCTTCTTGATTTGAAAGTACATTCATTTTCACAAGACGCTGTATATAATTTCCTAAAGATTCCGCGTCATAATTTATGCCAAAATCAATGTGTTCCATAAGAGTATGTACCGCTGTTCCTTTCTGAGCCGAATTAAGCCCATTATACTCCTTTATGAATCCCGGCGCTGGCAGTGTTGCTGGAATATATATCTCTTCCTCATATATTTTTCTTTTTATTTCCGATATTGACGTTGTAATAGGAATATTTTGATTTTCAAAGTTCGGATATACCCAATTAAGAAGATTTTTAATTTCTTCTTTAAAACCGCTGTAATCTTTTGAGCTGTCAAGAGATTTAAGCTGATTATACAACTGTTCTTTTTCTATTTCAGATTTTCTTTCTATTACATTTAAATCAGTAAGATTAGTTATATTTATTTTCCAATTTGAAGAATCCTCATAAATAACTTTATTTATTTTTTCAGTACCAGAAAAATATTCCCTCAGCGATTTACCGCTTTTATGCCTGGCAAGAGAAGAAATAATTATATGGGCAAAACTTTTTGAATTAGCAAGCAAAGACATAGGCAGCTGTTCACTTTGGGTATTTGTATATTTTACATATTCCGAAACTGTTTTTTCGAAATCTGATATACTTCCCACAAGTATCAGCTTTTCTTTCGCTCTTGTCATAGCGACATACAAAAGCCTTATTTCTTCGGCTCTTATATCATTTTTTCGTTTTAAATTTATCGCCTTTTGTGAAATTGTGTCATACTTCACATTATTGTCTATATCCTTATATTTAGTACCTATTCCAAGAATTTGGTCTATCGGCTTCTTTTTATTGTCAAAATAAAAATTTTTGTTTAAATTGCAAATAAACACAACTGGATACTCCAGACCTTTACTTTGATGAATATTAGTAACAGTCACAACATTTTCGCTTTCATAAAATATATTAGCGTCTTCAGAAACATTTAAATTTTTTACTTTTTCAATATAACGCATAAATTTAAAAAGTCCTTTTGAGTTTGTATTTTCAAATTGTATAGCTTTTTCCTGCAAAAGTTTCAAATTCATACGTCTCAAATTTCCGTTAGGAAAAATTCCCACATAATTATAATAGCCAGTATCATCATAAATTTTCTGTAAAAGTTCATTTATTGTGGAATTTAGCGAAAACTCTCTCCATTTTTCAAAATCTTCCAAAAATAAGTCTATTTTATTTACAATTTCAATTTCTCTATTTTTATTTTCGGAAGTGATATAAAAAATCATAGCGTCATAAAAAACTTTATCTGGAAAAGCGGTTTTTATTTTCACAAGTTCATTAAAAGTAAATGAATAAACAGGCGAATGTAAAACTGTATACAAATAAATATTTTGATAAGGATTATCTATTATATTTAAAAAAGCGAGAACCGTAGCGACTTCCAAACTATCAAAATACCCGCCTTTGGACTTTGTTGAAAAAGGTATTTTTTTGTTTGTAAAAATTGTTTGCAAAACTGTAGGTATATTTTTTGACGAGCGTGACAATATTACAATATCTTTATATTCCACAAGTCTGTATTCTTTTTTTGAGTTATCATAAATATGAAGTTTCTCAACATTCATCATATTTTCTATTTTATTGGCTATAGTTAAAAACTCAAATTCAAGATTCATTAAATCCTTTATATCCTCGTCAATTTCCTCATCGCTTTTATCAGGATTTATAAGTTCAAGTTCCACAAAATCAGAAACAGTTATACCTTCCTCAGCATTAGGATAATTCGCTCCATAATAAAGCATAGCATTTTTATCATATTCTATTCCGCAGAAATCTTTTGTCATAGTTTGTTTAAATATAAGGTTAACCGCTGACAAAATACATTCTCTGCTCCTAAAATTATTGTACAAATCAATCCTATACCCCTCGTTTTGTTTTTCCGCGGAATCTATTGAATATGTATCATATTTATTTGCGAACAATTGAGGATTAGCGAGTCTAAAACCATATATGCACTGTTTTATGTCACCAACCATAAAGCGATTATACAGTCCGTCATTTTGACGGGATATCAGCGATAAAACAGCTTCCTGAAGTCCGCTGATATCTTGATACTCATCCATAATAATCTCATTAAACTTTTTCTGAAATTCTTTTGCCGTATTTGTCGGCATACCCTTTTCATTCATAAGAACTTTAAGAGCAAGATGAGAAATATCATTGAAGCTAAAAATAAATTTTTCTCTTTTAGCATTAAAAAGTTTTTCTGAAAATTCCTCTAATACGCCTTTTAAAGTTTTCATTACAGGATATGTTTTTCTTATAAATTCTTCTGATTCTTTAGAAAAACAATTTAAAGCCAAGTAGAACTTTTTTAAATCTTTTGACAAATTGTCTTTTAAACCCTCTGATTTTATTCTATCTAAAAGCTCAGCATCAATAAAATTATTTTTTGTCGCTCTTAGCGTTACAAATGTAAAACTATTTTCTATTATCAACCTATAATCTTTTAAATCATTTTTTACAATATTTTCACAATATTTCAAATGTTTTCTAAAATCCTCAAAGCATTCAACAAATTTATCGCTTGTGTCAGAATAAGAATACATTAGATTTAAAATATTGTCATTTTGACAATTCAGATTATCAAGCTGTACAAGAAGGTCTGTTTTCAAATAATCTACCCATATTGTATCAAAAATTGTTTTTCCTACGCTAATGTTGAAATTTTCTACGCTTTTCTCAAGCCACGCTAAAGGATTTGGCATACTTTGCATCAAATTATAAATATCCAATATAGTTTTTTTAATATCCGAATCTGTATTTTTCGCATAGTTGTCTGAAAAAAACTTTATAAAATTAATAAATTCCGCATCATTTTTTTCATACAATTCCTCTAAAAGAAGGTCCAATACTTCTTCTTTTAGAATATCATCTTCGGCATTATCCATTATTCTGAAATTAGGGTCTATTTCTAATAAATTAAAACTTTTCCTTACAATATTTAAACAAAATGAATCTATTGTAGAAATATTGGCTTTATTCAACAATGTTATTTGTTTTGATATATGTTCCGCCAAAGGGTCATTGTTTTTTTCGGCACAATCAAATGCTTCGTCAAGTTTTGAAGCTATTCTCTGACGCATTTCCGAAGTTGCCGCGTCTGTAAAAGTCACTATTAAAAGTGAGTCTATATTTTGAGGATTTTCTTTATTTATAATTTTTTGAACTATTCTTTCCGTCAAAACCGCTGTCTTTCCCGAACCAGCAGCGGCGGCTACAAGTATATTGCAGCCATCGGCATATATTGCCTCTTTTTGTTTTTCTGTATATTCAACAGGCATACTAATCTCCTTATATACTGTCTAAAAACAACTCAAAGACTATTTTGTTTTTAGACAATTTTTTTAATCATTAAACTGATTCATATATAAATTATAATAGAATCCTTTTTGTGAGAGAAGTTCCTTATGATTTCCTCTCTCTATTATTATTCCATCATTTATTACCGCTATTAAATCGGCATTTCTAATTGTACTTAATCTATGCGCTATTACAAAACTTGTTCTTCCCTCCATAAGATTTAACATCGCTTTCTGAATTTTAACTTCTGTTCTTGTATCAACATTACTGGTTGCCTCATCAAGTATAAGTATTGACGGGTCAGCTAAAATGGCTCTAGCTATAGCTATCATTTGTTTTTGTCCCTGACTTAAAGTGTCGTCATCTTCCGTTAATATAGTATCATATCCGTTTGGCAGTCGATGAATAAATTCGTGGGCATTGGCAAGTATAGCCGCTTCTTTTATCTCCCCATCAGACGCGTTAAGCCGTCCATATTTTATATTATCCTGTATTGTACCAGTAAAAAGATATGTGTCTTGTAAAACTATTCCTAGAGATTGCCTTAATGAATTTCTTTTTATATCTGTTATATTTATTCCGTCTATGGATATTTTGCCCTGCTGAATATCATAAAATCTCGTAAGAAGATTTATTATTGTTGTTTTCCCTGCTCCTGTTGGTCCAACAAGAGCTATTGTCTGTCCGGGTTTAGCTGTAAGATTGACATTTTTTAAAATTGTTTTTTCCTCTGTATATGAAAATGTCACATTATTAAAAACAACCTCACCTTTTATATCTTTTAAAGCAACAGCATTTTCAGCGTCAGCAGGTTCTGGAGTTTGGTCTAAAACTTCAAAAACCCTCTCCGCTCCAACTACAGCAAGAATTAACATATTATACTGATTGGCAAGTTCATTAAACGGCCTGGCAAATTGTTTTGTATACATTACAAAGCTTGTTATATCTCCCACCGTTATCAATTTGTTTATTGCCAAAACCGCTCCCGCACAAGAAATTAACGCATAATTTATCCCGTTTATCATTGTGCTTACCGGACCCATTAATCCCGAGAATATTTGAGCGTTTATTCCTGTTTTATTTAATTCCTTATTTAATTTCTCAAACTCTTTAATCTCGTCTTCTTCTTTTACAAAAGCTTTTATGACCTTTTGACTTGGTATAATTTCCTCTATTTTTCCATTTAAATCACCTAAAACGTCCTGTTGTCTTTTAAAGTATTTTTTTGAGCGTTTTGTTATAAAAGAAGTTATTAAAAACAAAACTGGAAGCGATATTATAGCCACAATTGTCAAAATAGGACTCAAAATAACCATAAAAACCAAAGAACCTATTATGGTTATCAAACTTGAAATTGCTTGAGAAATACTTGTATTCAGTGAATTTGCCACAGTATCAATATCATTTGTCGCCCTGCTCATAAGGTCGCCGTGTGCCGTTGTATCAAAAAATTTTAAAGGAAGCGTCTGAAATTTCTCAAAAAGCTGTTTTCTTAAATCAGTCACAACAGTTTGTGATATTTTTACTGAAAGTAAAAGCTGTACTCTGTTCAAAACAGCTCCAGCCACATATATAATTGTTAAAAAAAACAGCAGTTTTAAAAGCCCGTCAAAATCGCTCATAGATATAAAATCATCTATAGCCACACCTAAAAGCCTTGTTCCCAAAAGAGTACATATTGTTGAAAGCGCCACAAAAACCGCTACGGCAATAATTTTTATACGTTGCCCGGCAAGTAAATTCCACAATCTTTTTATTGTCGCCTTTGTATTTTTAGGTTTTTTAAAATTCATCATTCTCGCGTTTCTTTTACTCATTTTTGGGTGAAAAGCCCGTTGTTCCTTTGACATATTATAAATCCTCCTCTCTTATTTGCGAATTATATATATCCTTATATATTCCGCTTGTTTCAAGAAGCTCCTTATGATTTCCCGACGCTATTATTTTTCCGTCACTTATTACTATTATTTTATCAGCATTTATTACAGAACTTATTTTCTGTGCTATTATCAGTTTTGTAGTATTTTTCATTTCTTTCAAAGCTTTTTGTATTTTTGCTTCCGTAGAGTTATCAACAGCGCTTGTACTGTCATCAAGTATAAGTATTTTTGGGTTTTTAATTATTGTTCTCGCTATAGATATTCTCTGCTTCTGTCCGCCTGAAAGATTTACTCCCATTTGTCCCAATTCTGTATCAAATTTATCAGGAATATTCATAATAAAATCATATGCTTGAGCCTTTTTAGCAGCGGAATAAACTTCTTCATCAGAAGCGTCTTTTTTACCCCATTTTATATTTTCTTTTATTGTAGATGAAAATAAAATCGCTTTTTGAAGAACAATTCCTATTTCATTTCTCAAATATGAAAGTTCTATATTTTTTATATTCTTTCCGTCAATCAGAATTTCACCTTCAGTAACATCATAAAAACGCGGTATTAAATTCACAAAGGTTGATTTACCAGAACCAGTTTCTCCAAGTATGCCTATTGTCTCACCTTTTTTCACTTTAAAATTTATATTTTCAAGAACCATATCGCCTGAAGACCCAGGATATTTAAAAGAAACATTTTTAAATTCAATTTCTCCATATTTTATTGAATCTGTCAAAGGATTTTCAGTATTTTTTATATCTGTTTCCGTTTCAAAAACCTCGTTTATTCTGTCCATTGAGGCGCCGCCTCGGGAAAGCATCATTATTACCATTCCCGTCATCATAAGCGACATAAGAATTTGAGTAATATAAGTTATATACGCCATTAAATCCCCTGTTTCCATAATTCCCGACTCAATATGTTTTCCTCCAAACCATAAAACCAATACTATTGTGATATTCAGAACTATCATCATTATGGGTATTATCATCGACATAATTTTAAATGCTTTTATTGTAAAATATTTCAGTTCCTCATTACTTTTTTTAAATTTCTTCTGTTCCAAATCTCCCCGAACAAAAGCTTTTACAACTCGCACGCCTGAAAGATTTTCACGTATAACCGTATTTACATTATCAATTTTTTCCTGCACTATTTTAAAAAATACAGCGCCTTTCCTCACAATAATAATAATAGTTATTATTAAAATTATTACAGCGATAAAAAGTATATTTGTCAAACCAGGATTCAGCGTATACGCCATAAATAAACTGCCTATAAATAAAAACGGTGATCTTATGAGCATTCTCAGCATCATTATAACTATCTGCTGAACCTGCGTTACATCATTTGTAAGCCTAGTAATTAAAGACGATGTATGAAATTTATCAAGATTCACAAAAGAAAACGTCTGAATTTTTTTAAACATAGCCAGCCGCACGTCCCTGCCAAAATTTTGACTCGCTTTTGACGCGAAAACAGTACACCCAACTCCTCCAAAAATTCCAATTACAGCAATCAGAATCATAGCCATTGTTCTTGAAAATATATACACAGTATCCTCATTTACAATACCTACGTCTACTATTTCCGACATAATTCTTGGAAGAATAAGTTCACTTATTACTTCTAAAATCATACATAGCGGAGCTAGTATTACAAACAGAATGTGTGGTTTTAAATATTTACTCAATTTTCGCACAATAATTCCTCCTGATTTTTATATTTAATGAATACTTAGTACGTAAATGTTCATATTTTATTATATAAACAAATAGGTGGTAAAAATATATATGAGTAATTTAAAATTTAAAGTCAATAAATATATTTTCATTGTTTTTTTCATAATATTTGGCATAGTAAGCTTTTTTTGCTGGAATGATGAGTCCGCGAAAATTTTTCATCAAGAAAGCATTATAACATCAAAAGCCGCTGACGAGGTAAAACTACCCGTTATAATGTATCACAATATCACAAAAAAACCAAATCTTGTTGACAGATATTGTGTTTTGGAAAAAAATTTTGAGGAAGACCTCAAATATATAAAGGAACACAACTATAACAGCATAACTTCGGCAGAACTTATTGATTATGTCTGCAACGGAAAAGACCTGCCAGAAAACCCCATTATGATAACATTTGATGACGGTTATGAAAGTTTTTACACCTATGCTTACCCTCTCCTTAAAAAATATAATATGAAAGCCATTATGTCGATTGTTGGTTCATATACTGATTTATTTACGGAAAATGAAGACCACAACCTTGATTATTCACACTTAAACTGGAGCCAGGTTAATGAGTTGAATAACTGCGGATTTGTTGAAATTCAGAATCACACATATAATATGCACGAAATAAACTCCAAAAGAAAAGGAGCTGGTATGGCAAAAGGCGAAAACTTTGAGCAATTCAAAAAAGTATTTAAAAATGACCTTGAAAATCTTAACACTCTTATTTTAAATTATACGGGCAAAAAATCAAATATATTTACATATCCCTATGGAAATATCGCAAAAAATTCCGAAGAAATTCTTAAAGAAATTGGATTTATTGGTGCTTTCACTTGTACCGAACAAGTAAACATTATAACAAAAAATCCTGATGATTTATACAAAATAGGAAGATTTAACAGAGCCGGCAATTTTTCTACAGCTAGTTTTTTCAAAAAAATCGAAAAAAATTCAGAGCAAATTTCAAAATAGCCTATTATCCAAGCCATACTTCTTTTAAAAGAAGTATGGCTTCCGCAAGTTCTTTTTCTGTAAGTCCCGAATATCCCATCACTAATGTAGGGATTGTTTCTTCCTTTTGATTCATTATATAGTATTCGGAAAGTCCCCTTATTTCTATACTCTTTAATTCAGCGCTTTCTATAAGTTCTTTTTCCGTCATTGAGTTTTTTACTGAAATTAAAAAATGCAGTCCCGCATTTTCTCCTGTTATTTTAATCATATCTTTTGGAAAATGAGTTTTTAACAATTTTACAAGAAACTCTTTTTTTTGGCGATAAATATTTCTTATTCTATTCAAATGCCTTGAATAATAACCGTTTGCCATAAAATAATATAATGTATGCTGTTCAAATCTTGAAACAGTCGATGAACGATAACTAAATAATTTTTTATACTTACACATAAGTACATCAGGAAGTATTAAATACGCGATTCTTATAGATGGCGCTATACTTCTTGAAAGTGTCCCTATATAAATTACCTTATTATTCCTGTCAAGACCCTGAAGGGCAGGAATTGGCCTTCCACTGTATCGAAACTCGCTGTCATAATCATCCTCAATTATATATTTTTCAGAAGAAAGCGCCCAGTTCAGCAATTCTGTTCTTCTGCCTATAGGCATTGAAGAACCTTTAGGAAACTGATGTGAAGGTGTTATATAAGCAATATTAGCAGAACTATTTTCAAGTTCTGATAAAACTATGCCTCCGCTGTCAACAGATACTGGAATTATTTTACTATTGTTATTTTTCAGTATTTTATAATTTTTTGTATAACAAGGATTTTCAAGAGCGAACACAGCATCTGGTCCAAGAAGCTGACACAATATATCAAGAAGATATTCTGTTCCAGCTCCTATTATTATATTATCGGGAGAACTCTCCACTCCCCTATACTCGTGAAGATATTTAGTTAATTCCTTTCTTAATACCTCATCTCCGCAACTGTCACCTATGTTTAATAAATCCGGATTGTTATACATTACATTTTTAGAAATTTTTGCCCAAGTAGAGAATGGAAAATTTTCAGTGTCAACAGCACTTGTTGAAAATTTATACTTACACTCTGATTTTAAGTTTTTTTTAACTTTTACAATAGATTCTAATGTTTCTTCGGCAAAAATAATAGGCGGGGTATATTTTAAAACATAGTATCCACTTCTAGGAATCGATTTTATATAACCTTCAGACAACAAAACCTCGTATGCGTTTTCAACTGTAGTTTTACTTATATTAAGGTGAGCCGCCAATGATTTTTTTGAGGGAAGTTTCTCATTTTCCTTTATTTTTCCAATCTTTATTTCAGATATTATATAACTGTATAATTGTATGTAAAGGGGTACGCCAGTATTTAAATCAAATTTTAATGTAAAATTCATATATCTCAACCCTTTAGAAATACTTTGTAATTAAAACATAAAAACTATTTTTATTTTCTTTTGTAAGATACTTCCTTTACAAATCTCTTACATCAATTTACTATAGAAAAATTATATCACAAATTTTAGCTTTTTTCTATTAAAATTTTTCATACAGGTTCTAGGGAAACACCGCACAAAGGATAATAAAAATAATTTTTTAAAGTTAAAATTTTCGTTATCGTGTCATTTTTCAAGAAAAATAACACTACCACTTCAATTTTTTTTAAAAATTATTTTTATTTTTTGAATTGTACGGTATTTCCCTAACGTTAATTTATGAGGTGTTTCCTATAATATTTATAAAAACCTCAAACACATCATTTATTTCAAAATCTATAACGCCATTATATTTATCAACAATTGAATTAACAGACTTAATCCCTATCCCCTCTCCTTGTCGTTTACTTGACATAAAATTGTTGTTAATCCTTTTTACTGTACCACCAAAACTGTTTGAGATACTTAGAAACAAAATACCCTTAATACAGCTTCCCTTAACATTTATAAACTTATTTTCAACATTTTGACTTAAACAAGCCTCAAAAGCATTTTCAAGCAAATTTCCAAAAATAATTGTAATATCAGTATCTGGGAAATAAGTTTCTGCTTCAGTTTCAAATTTAACGTTAAATCTTATGTCATTTTTTGCGCATATTTGAGAATAATATTTAAATAAAGCGTCAATAATTACATTTTTACAATATAAAATAGGAGTTTCAATATATATAGTTTTTTCAAAAGAATCCATATATTCGGAAAGTTCATCATAATTTTTCTCTTCCAAAAAATTTCTTATTACTCTTAGATGATGCTTCATATCATGTTGAGATTTTCTTGTATTCTCAATATTTTTACTTAACTCATAATAATGATTTTTATGAATATCAATCTGGCGTTTCATCTGTCTTTGCTCCTCACTAAAAGTAAGCTTAAATATAACAGCGTCAGTTATATTGTTCCATTGTATTAAGCCTACGCACACTATAAGTACAAAAACACTTATTTCCGTAAACCACAAACCATATATAGGCTCAAAGACTGGATAAATTCTGTCAAAAATAAGAGAAACAGCAAAAAATATATTGCCAAATAAAAGAATGGCGTTTTCTTTTAAATTATATTTCTCAAAAAATAAAGATGTAATAATAAGATATACCGCAAAACACCATTTATAATATTCTAAAATATCAGAAATAATTTCTCGTCCATAAATTGAGATATAATTGGAAAACAATGAAAATGTTAAGATACTAAAACATACGGCGGCAGATATAAAAATTGAAAATGTGTTGTAAAATCCACTTATACTGAGTATTTTATTGTGAGCGGAAATAACAAACGTATAAATTAAATACCAAACAGTTATACTTATGATATAAATAAGTTCAGAAGAAAAAGCAAAAAAATAACGCGTTAAATTCAATCCAATATACAAACTTACAGCAAAAGAGATAAAAATAAAAACACTCATTTTTAATAATTTAAGGGTTAAATTCATATAAATAGATATAACAAAACAAATAAAACTGAACATAAATATAATCATCAAAATAAAAATATTAAAACCTCTCATAATATTAATATTTTTGGGGTTACCAAAAACTGGAGGATAAACCATACCGCTGTAATAATGACTTTCGCTATACACATTCAATAAAATCTGAGTCTGTCCAGAAGCATTAAAAGTAACCAGTCTGCTTTGAATTTCTTTATTTTTTTTATCTATATCTCCCATTTTTAATTCTAGATTATCGTTTATATATAAATTATATGATGAGTAAATTTCAGGAAATAAAACAGCATATTTTACGTTTTCATCAGGCAAAAATAAATTAAGCCTGTATGTTCCTTTTCCAAACGCTGAATCTTCAGTTATTGAGGTTCTTTCACCTATAGAAATATACTCCATAAAAGAATCTGGTTTTCCATTTTTAAAATCATCGGGAGTATAAAATTTATCACCATAAAACTCCCAGTCATATATAAGGAATACACAGTTATCAACATCATTTTTTTCAAGTTTAATTATTCCATTTACTGGCTGCGGTGAAACATATGTATACTTGTTATCAAAATGGTAAAGAAGTATAAATAAAAAAGATGAACAAATTAAAGATATAAATATAACGCTAATTATCTTTTTGTATCTAACCATTTAGTCAACCCTACTCCCGTCATAAAAATTAACACTCCAAAAAATATAAAAACAAAATAATTGTCACTTTTTTCTTCCCCAAAATCAGCAGTATATATACCAGTTTTATTAATAATAAACTCTGAAAAACCATTGTTGCTTGAAGTATTTTTTATAGAATTGCTTTCTTTTTTTATTTCATTTATTTTTTCTTTTTTGTCAGAAATACGAAGTTTAGCTCCTTCTATATTTTCAACAGGTTTTTGGTTCACTTCAATATTAATATTTATATTTTCTTTTTCTTTATTTATTTCAACAGCGACAAAATCATTTTTATTTATATTATAATCTTTAATAAAATCAGACGGAATTTCCAAAGCAATACCATCTTTCTCAAAAGTAATATAATCACCTTGTGTTTTTTCAGTCTCAATTAATTTATCTCCTGAAATAATTGTTTTATTTGAAGTTATCTCCTCTAATGGTGTAAAATCAATATCACTCAGTTCAGAAATACTTTCCGTTTCATCATCTTCCAATATTTCACTTTCCTGCTCCGGCATTTCCATTTCTATGTTATTTTCAAACACAGTAATTTCAGAATTTTTTTTAATATTATTGTTTTTTTCAACTGAGCGTTTTACGCCTCCGCTTCTAAATGAATTGTATACCGGCAATTCCTGTTTCTTGTTATCCCCGCCGTCTTTGTCACCATTAATAAAATACGCTTTTAAATCGTTTCCAGTAAAAATATTAATATTTCCATATGATTTTCCATTATATACAAGTTTAAAAGAATACTCCGCATATGGCTCTAATTGAGATAAATATACTGTAAATCTATCATCGTATACAGAGTAAATATAATCATCCGCCTCTGTCCATTGACTCCCGTCTTTAGTATAAAATACCTTTATATTATCAAAATCATCTATTAATTTT
>CAOJPS010000040.1 GCA_948441255.1 uncultured Eubacteriaceae bacterium
CTTGCGGCAAAAGTCGGTAAGCGAATTGTGAAGCACTTCGCAGACTTTTGAGTAAGAAAAATTTTTTTACTTCTTTTTAAGTTCTTTCACTATAAAAAACCGTCTATAATAAAAACAGACAATTTTTCTATAATAAATCACACAACGTCTTTAGCGTTAAAAGAAATAGAATCCTCAAAAACATCTCCGTTTGTATCAATTTTTATAAGATTAATATCACCAGTAATAACACACCCGACAACTGTTGTCGTCTTATCCCCGTAATTTTCATAATAATCAGAATTCCTGTCATTCATAACACCTTGAATAGTAAATTCAGGAGTTATTTTATCTTTCATATACTTTTTAACAATATCTTCAAGCCACGGCGTAGAACGTCTTCTTGTAATTGTTCCGGTTATTTTTACCCCTTTCCATCGGCTTGACGGCGTCACTTCCCCTAAAAGCCTTCCTTCCCATACATCGGGAGTGAATTTTATCTCGCATTGAACAGCGTCGAAACATTTAACGCCGTCCATATAAATTATACCTTCAGTAATCATAATAGGGCTTCTGTTATATTCCATAATAAATTAGCCTCCTTTACCTTTATCTTGTAGAAACTGTAAAATAAAGCTTCTCGGCACTGTCAACAGGCTCAAGCCCAATGTTAAAATAAGTCCTGTCACTCTCGCTTATTGTTCTGTCAACAAGAAAATCATTATCATAATCGACATTTTTTATAGCGCCCGCTTCCTCATACTGTTTTAAAATTGTTTTGCCTATTCCCTCCATAATGCCCCAGCCAACTGAGTTGTTATCGAATTTATTAGGAGGAAAATTAATCTGAATACTCTCGCCAAATGCGTCAAAAACTCTTATTACTCTATTTTTGCGATATGTTTCGTCTTTTCCGTTTTTAAAAGAAACAAGACTATTTATATCATACTCAATAACAATTTTTCCCTCTTCAGAATAACTGAAAAACAGCTCGCCAGTTTTAATTGCCGCCACAGCCTCCTCATTAGTTTTCGGCTCTATTATCTCGTCCGCTCCCTCATACTCAACATAAGTATTGCTGTCTGTATTTTTAGCCGCCGCCGTAACTCCAGCCACCCAAGCCGTAACCTGAGCGCAAGACAATTTAACTCCGTCAACAGAAACAGAATTAGTGACGTTTATAATTCCCTCATAATCGGCGGCAAAATTAGGAATAACCGCCTGAACGCCTTTTCCGGCGCTGTCGCGCAAATATTTAATTTTGCTTTTACAAGCGGTTTGTAACGTCTTATCTGTCACGGGAAACGCCAAATAATTAAATTTAACGCCCTCCATATCGTCAAGAAATTTCGATATATCAGAATTAACAGCGGTCACGTCTGTTCCGCCTGTAAGAGTAACGCCCGCCACAGCTTCAAGCTCATTGTCTCCCGTAAAATCAATATAATCGTCATTTTGTTCCGCCAATTCAGCGATATCAGCAACTCCCTCATAACTGCTCAAAACAGTTCCGTCAATATAAACTTTAACATCAAAACCATTTACAGGATTAGCCGAAACCGAATAGCTAAGAGCATTTCCTCTTGTACCTCCGTATTTGGCGGAAGCGCTGACTCCACCGCCTGTACCCGCGGCTTTTTCTCCTGATGATACATTATAAACAATAACAGTGGAAGCGTTTTTCAAGGCTTCTCTAATCAACAGCATTTGATTGTTTGCGTCTTTATCATATACGCTATATCCCAGCTTAGCGTACTGAGCATCAGGACTTGAATTATATATTGTAATAAATTCCTTTGATGGTCCGTAATTATGCCCAATAAGGGGAATTAACACAATCCCTCTTCCACTGTTTCCAAGAGTATCGTTTCTTGTACTCTCAAAATTAATATAAGTACCTGGCCGTGTTTTTCCTACCAGTTTGTCAAATTTTCCTCCCGCCAATTATAAAACCTCCTTATCCTTCCATTTAGTTATTATATTTTTGATTTCAGATATAGTATATTTCCCCACTAAACCCATTACTGCCCCGTCAAAAACACTTGTGCTGACATTAAAAAGCTCCAGACAATTTTTTCTTAAATCGCCCAGATTGTATTTCTTTTCACCAGCGCTTTTTATCATCCTTTTGTTTTCGCCTGATTCTTTATTAATTTTAACCTCTGACAAAATCATTCCTCCTTGTATATATTATTTTTTAAATAGCTGTTAACATAATATTTTCTCATTTTCAGAATCGCTTCCAATGTATAAAGCCTTCTGCTTTCCCACTCAACAGTCATTCGCACAGTACCGCTTTCTGTTTCAGCAACTCTTGAAGCTTTTACATAAAATGATTTTTCTGTTTCAGACCCGTCCTCATTTATAATTTTTACCTTATTTCGGTTTTTTTTAAGTCCTTCCATAACTTTCAGCGCCATATCGTAAGCTTCTCTTGTTCCTCTGTGAATAAAGCTGATACTCCACACATATGTAAGCTTATACGAACTTAAAGTATCGTTATCAGTCTCAATCTCAGGAATCGAAAAATAAACCGCCGGAACAAGAAAACCTTCTGGTGTTTCCTCATAATAGGGATAAGGATTTTCTGAAGTTTCAAGTACAAATCTCATAACACTCGCCATTTCTCGCTCAATCAAAAAATCACTTCCCTATTAAAAATAATTTTCCAAAAACTGTCTCATTTTCGCTTCCATAAGATCAGGCAGCATTTTCTCAATTATCATTACAGCGTTATCCCAATAATGATTTCCGTCTACAAACTTCGCTTTTAACAGCATACCGCCTTTTGCTGATTTGTCATAAACAAAACGGTCGCCTTTCCAATAACCAGGAACAAATCTCCGCTCCTCTCCGGGACGGCAAGTTCCGTGTCCATCATTAACATAATTAGCGTAATTTACACTTGTTCCGACTTCAAGAGTTAAATTTCCCTCTTTAAGTTTCCAGATATTATTTTCCTCATCTTTAATAAAACTTTTGAGAAGCTGCCTTGAATCCACTACCTTCCGCCTTTTAATCTCATCACGCAAAACTCTTAAAAACTCAACGCCTATTCCTTCCAGAAATAATTTCAATTCTTTTTCAATATCACCGTTTCCCAGCTTATTAACACTATCAAAGAACTTTTTCATCTCACTCGTATCAATATTAATAACAGCCATTACAATGGTTTTTGCTCCCGTACTTTTTTAACATTCACAAAAATATGATGATTTCTAATATTATGAGGTTCTTCAGCAGTGTACTCAAATCTGGTATCGCAATCAACGATTTTATCATTAATTCTTATATCTGTTCCAATAGGCAAAGTAAGTTTTATTTTCGCTTCCATAGTATTAGCAGGTGAGTTTTGCGTAACAGTTACACTTTGAGATTTTACGCTAAAATGGCAGCTTTGTTCTTTGATATCCGGTACATTGGAATAATTAAAACAATGTGATACTGGCAACCCATATCCAACAGAAACATCTTTTCTCACAAGATGATATATATCACATTTATGGTCAAAAAAATCCTCAATACTCATAAAATTCCTCCTACAATTTTCTCATTCGCATTGTGACGCCATTATTAGGTTTTGTTATAACAAATTCATCAAGCAAAGCCGCCAAATCAAGACTTTGAATACTTATTAAATTACTTTCAGCCGTATAACTGTAATCGTCAAATGTTTCTGACTTTTTTTCTTTTGATGAAATATTAGAGTTATGAGCGTACGCTTCTGAAAGTACCAGCGCCGCTGTTTTTACGGCTGCCGGTATTTCCTCAAATTCCTTAAAATCATTATGTGTATAAGTAACAATATATTGTTCGGCTCTTGTTATATCAACCATAAGCTTTGAGCCGCTTCTTTTCTTAACGGATTCTATATCCGTATAATCCCTCACCTCATCAGGCGTAATCCACATTTTTATCAGCTCTCCTGTAATCCCGTCATAGCCGGGCTTCCATACTCAATCATATCTGTTTTGGAAATATTAAGCTCTGTTTCCAGTTTGCTAATAATATCAGCCTTTTTTGTAATACCTTTAATATCAACATTGCTGTATGCCGCAAAAGTTTCCAACTCTGATATATTCATTTTCTCAAGACTTTTTACCATAGGTTCATTAATATCTTCCGATTTCGGGCTTTCCTCACCCACAATCTCAAAATAGCCTGTAGCCGCCGCTTTCTCAGCAATGGCTTTATCCTCGACATCAACATATGGATTATCTTTTGAGGCGCTTACAACACCTGTATAAGAAAGAGCCTTTTTTAACTTTAATCTAAATGACATTAATATACAGCCTCCCTTATTTCAAACCTGTAATAATAGCGGTCGCGTCCAATTCCTCAATAATAGGGTCAAAATCAAGATGAATAGCGTAAAACCGCTTGTCCATCATAATAGCTTCCTTTCCCTCAACTGTTTTCCTTATCTGCGTATTATAAGTATTTACGACAATAAGATTTTTAGGGTCTGTAAGAATTATCTTATCATCAGCCATAGACGGACACTCAATAACCGGAACTTTAGCGGGGGCTGTATACAAACTCTCAGGAACAGCTCCCCCCGCTCCCACTACTTTATTAAGCAAAAACAATTCCCATTCCTGCGCTCGTTTTGGCGACATAAGCCAGCGAAGCTTACCGTTATTGTATTTGTTAGGAAGTACCCCAAGCGTTTTATAAAACAAATCAAGACTCATAGAAGTCTCGCCTGAAGCGTCGTATACGTGACCGCCGTTTTTTATTTGTTTTATCCAGCCGTCATTAACATAGAGAAAATCGTGGTCTTTATCTGTAGATTCCGCATCCTCATCACCGTTTAAATAAATATCCTCAAGGTCAACCCCAAGCTGCCGCGTCATAAGGTCTGTAACAGCCTGCTCAAAGCTCTGACCCTCAATATTCTCTCTCAGAGTTTCCTCCGTGGTTTCCCAAGGAATTCTAACGGCTATTGTGGCATACTCAATTTGAGATGTTTTAACACTCGCTCTGTAACCGTCGTCAAGATTCTCTGTCTTTTTTCTCAAAATACGTGAGGCGATACCAATTTTATCAATCTCGCCTGTCTTCGCCGTTCTCATTTCGTGGCGCACAAGCGGACTAAGGTTTGTTACCTCAAAAGTCTGTCTTATAAATTTACGAGACTGCTCGGGGTTAAGAAGTCCTCCCGAACTCAACGTACCTGTTTCAATCGCCGCTTTTCTTATAATATCACTGTTTCTCAGCATAAAAATTTCCCTCCCTGTTAAATTAAAGAATTCCATATAAATAATGTTGTTTTTCCGATTTTTCTATTTCACTTCCGTTAAGATTATTCGGTAAGCCTTTACTTTTAAAAATAGGCTCAACAGCCTTTTGTACAGCCGAAAAAACCATTTTTTGAATCTGTTCCTCAGCCGGCGGTTCTTCTTTTGATTTAAGCGCCGCCGCGACAGCCTCGTCAATCATCTTTTTAAGTTCTTCCCTGTCAACCGCGACTTCCGCTTCTTTAGCGATTTCTTCTTGTTTTTCTTCCTTATTTTTTTGTTCATCTTGCTCAACCGCTTTTTTCAGTGCCGCTGATACAGATTTTTTAATAATACTTTCCATTTCGCTTTTTGTCATAACTTTTTCAATCTCCTTATTTTCCTTAACTATTTCCTCTTTTTCCTTATCCTCAAAAGAAGCTAAAAATGTCCCAAGGTTATCGTAAATATTTTGTAAAGCTTCTTTATTTCTTCCGCTTATAGATTTACCCGCCTTTTCAACAGGTTTATCCTGTGAAATTCCAAGAGCTTTTGCCAGCCTCGCCAATAGTCCAGTTTTATCTTCTTCATCTTCATCAAATTTTTTTATATTGCTCAACTCTGTATCCTCCTTACTGTAATTTCCCATTCCACCCATACTAAATCCTGTGATTTTTCCAGACTTAATATTGTTCCAGATTTCATTATCAGGTATCTCAATTGTAATTAACCAGGTACCTTTTTTAACATTCTCACCGTTAAGCTCAAAATCAACTTTTGAAATCCAGCTCTCAACAACAGCGGCGTCCTCAATAGGCTCAAAACTGTGCTGTAAATCCACATTGTCACCATTTTTAGCAAACCAATAAGCGGCTTTGGCAATTTCCTCCTCAGTCATATAATTTCCGTGACAGTCTTCCGTCATAGGCTCATACACAATACCTGTAACATAATGACTATTTTTATCAGCCTTAATAATTTTTCCATAAGCGGCAAATGCCGCTTTTCCCTTGTCTTCTTTTTTCAATAAAAACGGTTTTTTATTAGCGGCTTTATCAACCAATGAAACAAACTGAATTTTAGCGTCTGTAATTTCGTACGCTTTTTTTATCTTTTTCATATTTCTCACCTCCCTTCAATTTTTAAATTTTGCGCTAAAAAAGACGTTTGATTTTTCAAACGCCTTTTTACAAACTATTTTTTTATGTTATAATTAAGTTACAAAGGCAATCTTAAACGATTAGCCGACCGATAGAACTAAAAATATAATCTACTCTGTAAACTGACTCATAATTTCAAGATTTATTATTATAAAGCCTTTTTCAAATTTTATCAGCTTTTCTCTAAATAAAACTTCTAAGTCTTTTTCAATCTCATCGCAATTTTCGCTGTAAAAACCTTGTATAATAGGATTTTTTAATACCTGCTGTTTTGTGAATTCCCCATTTAAGATTTTTATATATCTCAATAACGAATTTTGTCTTGCTGTTATTATATTATCATTAAGCAATTCATTAGCATAACTTTCATATTGTTTATCTAAAGTAAATATTTTTACTCTTTCAGTAATCTCTTTTAATTCCAGCAAATAGCCTTTCAAGGCAAACTTAACAAACTCTTGTAAACAGCCTTTATACTTAAATCTTGCTCTGTCAAGCGCTTTGAAATATTCAGGATAATTTTTATAATAATAATTATTCAGAGAATAAAAACCGTGTACGTTAAATCCCCCATAATAAAACAAATAAGCCTCCAAAGCTCTCGCGGTTCTTCCATTACCATTTCCAAACGGGTGAATAGATACAAAATAAAAATGCGCCATAACAGCCCTTATTAATGGATTAAGTTTTTTAACCTCTTCCGAATTTATAAACTTAAAAAACTCTCTCATTTTAGACGGAACATCTTCAAATTCAGGCGGTCTGTGATTTTTGCCCACAATAACATTATGCGTCCTATATACCCCCGGTTTCACGTCATTTTCATAAATATCGCGTAAAACTATACTATTAATAGTCTTTACCAATTCTTCCGTAATATCTCCGTTATATTTCTTAACTTCGTTACCCTCTATATAAGACCTTACATTCTTCATATTTAAAATTTCTTTTTCTTGTATTGTTTGTGGATTTTTATACCTCAATACATTATTTACTTCCTGGATATTAAGAACATTTCCCTCAATAGCGGTTGTTCCGTGAATATCTTTTAGAATAATCTCATCTTTTAATGTTCCAAAAAATTTACCATTCGAAAATTTTTCCGCGATAAACTCGTTTCTAAAGCCATACCCAACAGGTATATCTTTTATAATATCACAGTAACATTTTATTGATGTAAGCAGCTCAATCAATTCAGGTTCATTCAAATCCAAATTGTAGTTATAATTAATTTTCCAGTACGCCATATAAACACCTCTTAGTAATCCTATTTTTTCTGCCTTCAAACAAGAATATAATTAAACCGTCAGTCTGTACTCATAAACATAATAATCTTTTTGTTAAAAGTAAACCCAATTAATTTTATAATTTCCAAAAAACACCTACTTTTGTAAGTGCTTTTTAATCAGTTAATTCAATAGACTCTATTTCGTGTTCAAATATTCCTATATAACCGCCTGTCTTTAAACTTCTTATTTCTAATTCCGCTTCTTCAGGTTCATTATTTAATTTAGAAGTATAAGAAAGGTATTTACCTTCAATAATATCTCCATCAACACAAATTACTCGTATTATAACATTTGAATTAAGTTTTTTTATTTCATTTAATTCTTTAAGCCTGTTCAATAAGTTCATTTTAATAATCTCCTTTATATGGAACTATATGTACACCTTTTTTGCTATAATGAATTTTAAACCAATTTGTTGATATTTCCTCACCAGTTATATCATTAATATCTACACCTATTATTTTATTGCTTTTTACTTTTTCTTGGTTCCTCCATTCACCTTTAGATGTCCTAAGAATTTCACCTGTACCAGCATACTTATTTACAAGTTCCTGAACCTCTTTTTCGGAAATAGTCAAATAGCTTCTTCCCTCAATATAATTATTATGTCCTTTTATATGTTTTCCTTGACTTCCTACAGCAATATTTTTAGGAGTTACATCACTCTTTAATTTTATTCTTAATTTTTCATCAGAATAATTTAGTTTAAGTGCATTCCAACCATCGCTATCATTATACTTCAAATTCTGAAACTCATCAATATTTTCAGGCATATTTTCCTTACCCAAAATCTTAGAATATTCCTCAAATTCTTTTTTATCCTTAGCCGCTTTATGGCGTTTTTCCCAATCAGCCCTATTTTTAGCGTTAAGCTCTTTTTCCCAGTCGTTATCCATCTCGTCAAGAGCCTTTCGCTGAAGTTTTTCTCTTTCCTCAATAGACATTCCAAGAGCTTTTTCTGACGCTATCTCTTGTATAGCGCAATGACAATTAATACTTTCCTCCGGAGGTAAAATTGAATCGAGAGGGTACATAGGACTATATGTCTTTCCGTTCGCTCCAATAAGCTTAAACCTAGCTCCCTTGGGCACTGTCTGCCCGTCCATATTAATATGGTTTTGCCTTGGCGTATTTTTATGGGCTCCTGTATGCGTCCACCTTTTACATTCCACAGCGGGATTCTGCATAATCGCCTCCTGAAAAGCGACGCTATGCGCCCTTAATACTTCCGTAACCGCCACTCTGCGAGCCTTATAATATTCATTTCGTATTCCGCTGTCAACAATATTTCTAGCAAACACATCAACCCCGTCGCCATTTTTAAGTCCATTTGCCAAAATATTCTCAATCTCTTTATGACTGTTAAGTTTCATTATATTTCCTAGTTCCTCGCTCCAGTCGTTTACCCAAGCGACAGTTCTTTTAGACAATCTGCTTATCGTAAGATTTTTGTCCATCCGCTTTATGTAACCTTTGGCGCTTAAAGATACCAGCGCCCCAAGCTTTTTTTTAAACATAGACTTTAATTTTTCAAGACAAGAATCATTATCCTTAATTTTCTCAAAGTTTTCCTCTACCTCCTCAAGGCTGTCACATCTTTCTATTTCAGAGATAAAATATTCTGTTTCAGAAACAAGCGCCGCCGCTGTTTCCTCCTCAATCTCAGACATATACTCAACTGTTTTCTCAGGCTCAGCCCTGCCTTCTTCCTCAAAAAGATTTTCAAGATTCTCATCAGCTTTGGCTATATATCTTTCAATAGCTTTTATAAGAGGTTTACAGTTTAAACACACACTAATCACCTCTATCCATTTTCATCAAAAGGGATTTAACCTCTTTCATAACAGCGACAACTGAATCATCATTGTTAGCCTCGGCTTTCTGAATCTGGTTTTGTAAGCCCATAGTAATTTGTCCCGTATCAATACCGGTGTTTTGACTTTTGTTATAAGCCAAAGGAATATCTCCCCATTCTCCATTATAATTTTCAGCTGTTTCCCCATAAGCCTTATAAACAAGCTGTTTAGCTTTGTTAGGCGTAAGTCCCCCGGCGTTATTAGCCACAGTCAGCAGTTTATACAAATCATCAGGATTACTTATGTCAGGTTCAAGAAAATACGCCTCAACATATTTGAAGTTATACCCATTAAGCAATTTATTGTTTATTGTCCAAGCAAGACTTTTCCTTTCCGGCTGAAATACCTGTTCTTCCGTAACCTCCCTAGCCGTCTGCGCCGTTGCCCTGTTAAAGTCTGTTGTATATCCAACATAAAAATCAGGAAGATGAAAAGACGACTGCACTTTACTACTATTATTATCAAGATAATCTTGAAACAACTCGTCTTTTTGTAAAATACCAGCAAGGTCTTTTACCTCAATATCAGGCTTATCTGATTGGTCAAAATCAGCTCTTCCCTCACTGCTTTCAGTTTCAAGTATAATAAAAGCGTGCTGTCCCGATTCTCCTTTTATATCATTCATATAGCCTTTAAGTTTATTAAAACTATCATCTGTCAATGTTCCTCCCTTAATCATAATCATAAGAGGGGTATGCCTGCCGTTCTCAAAATAATTGTTGTTAAGGCCTTCCGCCTTTCTGCTGCCGTCAATACCTAAAATCTGTCCTATCCAACGCACCTCGCCATATGTCTCTGTGCCGATAGCAAACTCTATAATCTCATTAGCTCTATAGTATGTTTCAAGATTTATATCCTCAGAAATATATTCCCCTGTTCGCCAATCCATAATCCTCGGGTCGCCAAATTCTTTAAAATATACTGTTTTTCCCCCTATCTGCTGTCTATACTTACAATAGCGCTTTTTTCTCTCAATTTCTTTTCCTTTATGATAAAATACAGTACTTATATACGGGTCAAGAGGTTTCGTCTTATTAACTGACGGCGTATCATTTATAAACTCAATCTGCTGTACCTCGTCCGCGGCATTCCGTATAACCTCAATAGAGGCAATTCCATATGTTTCCCTTGCCTCTATAACGTCCTCAAATACCCTCTTTGTATCTTGTTCTGTATTAAGAAGCTCCAATATCTCAACAGCCCTGTTAAATTCCTCAGCCATTTCAGAAGTTTCCTCAATATCTTCTTTATATCGAATGCCTATTCCAAATCCTGCTATATTATTTTTATATGCTCGTATACATTGGGGCAAAATCGTACTGTTTTTTACCAGTATTTTTAAGCCTCTAAGGTCAACAGACGGTGTTATCCAGTTTCCGGCGTTATACGCCTCATCTTTTGACACTTGCGTGATTGTCTCAGATTTCATAATACTTCCAAGAGATTTAACAATCCTAACCCTTGTGTGTTTTTGACTGCTTTGCATATTCTCACCTCTTTCTTTTCGGCGGTTTTACGGGAAGACAAAGAAGCAATACACAATCTGCCTCGTCCGGAGACGGAAGTCCCCTTGCTTTCATAGTTTTTTTACTTTCAACAATCATTTTGCTTTTTTCATTAACAGTATATTTTCTGCAGGACAGCTGAGCGATTAAATCACTGTCATTTGGCAGTATAAGCTCTGTTTCCTTTTGATTTCCGTTATCATCGGCAGGGCTAAGCAGACTTTTAACAACCGACATCATATATATTGTACTGTCAGCGTAATATTTGTGTTTAATTGGCTTTCCAAATATTACCGGAAATATGTCAAGCCAGTCATACTTATCAGGCTCACTTTTTTTAATCTGTCTAAGCCTGTCAACAACTCCGCCGCCTACTCCGCCGTCATCAATTTTTACTGAAATATAATCATTAAATTTATACTTATCTCTAAGAGTCTGCCCCAGCAAAATTATGTCAGAAGCTGTTCTCATAGTATCTTGTCCATTGATTTTTTTATAAAATTTTACCCTCTCATTAACTTTATATCCAATAACTGTTTTATCATCTCCGTAACGAGCGACATCACAGCCAATATGTATACTCTCAGCGGTTCTATCTTTATATTCTGTCATTGTCGACTGTTCCAAAAGCGGCAAAGGAATAAAAACATCATTTTCCTGCTCCGGAAACTCACCAAGCACACGAACTCTCACAACATTACTGTCAATACCGTATTTTCGTATAAGCGTTTCAATATTTTCCTTATTTGTACGATTACTATCCTTGGAACTGACTTTACGAACTCTGTACATACCTCTGTCAGCCTTATGACTATCATAAAATATACCAGACGTTTTAGTTGGATTACCGCACATAAGCAGTTTATTGTTTTCTCCCGACAACGTTCCAAGTATAGCCTCCATTATGGAATCAGCGACGCCACTTGCCTCGTCAACGATAAACAACATATTATCCTCGTGAAATCCCTGCATATTCTCTGGTTTTGTCGCTGTCCTTGCCACAGCGAACCAGCGTTTTTCCATACCAAGCATATAAATATAAGTTTTTGTCCATTTAAACATTTGAGATAGCAGCGGACTTTTAGACTGCCATTTTGCCACCTCGCTCCACAGCACATCGTGAAGCTGCTGTCTTGTAGGAGCTGTAGCCACTATTCTTGGAAAGGGAAAACACGACATAAACCAAAGAAGCGCCGCCGCCTCAAACGCCGTCTTTCCAACTCCCTGACCTGAGCGAATTGTTACTTTTGAATAATTCGCGATATCATAAGCCGCCGCTTTCTGCCATTCATCAGGCTGAAATGAGAGGATTTCATTAAAAAACAAAACTGGATTTTTTTTATATATTTTTTGACGTTCTTTAAAAAAAGCGACTCTATCCATTTTCATCACTTCCTATAAGCCCCTCAATCCAATCATTAATAACCTCACTTCCTCTGACTTCGTTTTCAGATTTCTTTTTATCAATACGCAGTTTATTAAGTTCTTTAATACAACGTGTTTTACGAGATTGTATTTTAACGTGAGTTCGACAAGAAATTACGATAAAACTCAGCGAAACGTAGTTTCGCACAAAAGTTTTTGTCAAACTTTTTTCAAAAAGTTTGCGGAGTTTGAGGCAGAGCCTCAAGGTTTTAACGCTTCAAGAGCATTTTTGGAGGTTTGGAACCTTTTTGCGATAGAAAAAGGTTCCAATAATTATAAAATTTCATCGAACTCACGTTATTTTAGTAAGCTCACTTTCTATTTTACCTATAACCTCCATAGCGGAAACAGTTTGAGTAATAGTTTCCGTCTGAGTTTCTGTATTACCGCCAATTTCCCCTTTCAATTTTCTTGTAGTCACACGTTCAAGAGCCAATCCGCCGTTGGCGTTTATATGTTCCTCTATACGTTTCATAAGCCTGTATTCCCTAACTGTCAAAAGCTGTATCTGTTCTATAAGCAGCCATTCCTCATTATCAAATGACATATTCATTATCATTTGCTTTTCATTATCACTCAAAACAGACCAAAATATATTTTCATATATGCCGTGCTTAAAATTATTTTTATTTCCAGCAGGAGCTCCGTGACCTTTAGCGTTTTTATTTCCTGTCTGTCCCCCGCGTACCTTTTGAAAAGGTACGACGGCATCAGATTCGGAGGCTTGCGTATCTTTTGAAAAACCCTCCCAATTATCTAGTTTTTTCCACTTTCTAACCTGTGAGTCAGCTACTCCCAATTCGTCGGCAATACTGTTTAACTTACGCTTTTTTCCGCTTTCAATCCATAATTTGAGGGCTTTTTCTCTTTCAGGCTTTCTGCTTCGCCCCAACCTCACCACCCCCAATTTTCACGTATTCGTTTGAATCAAAAAAAGCTTCCCGTAACTATTGGATTTAAGGCAATACCGCATAATTATAATCTCACAGCTTTGGTTGATATTTCCCATTGCTGTGTCAAAACCTCTTATCATAGGCTCCGGCTATGATTGCGAGCTTTTTCCTTGTACTGAAAAATATCATCTCAAATCTGTTTTATTGAATTATGTGGTATTGCCTTAAATCCATTTTGAAATATATTTTATCTTTATACATCACGCCTTTCATTTTTATTTATAAAACAAAAAAGACCGACAGCAATCGGTCTTTTTTGCGGAAAGAGAAGTGTTAGTATGAATGAATTTACATCTTTTCGGCGCTTTGGGAATCGAACCCAAACAAAACCATTGCGCCCATATTGACCGAATAAAAAACCCGGTCAAACATATTTCAAAGAGGTTATCTAATGCCGTCAAAAGTTTTCTCACCTTTCGACAATAATATCTTAACATAGTTTTTACTTAAAATATTTGCAGCTTTTTTGCAAAAAATTTGCAGGATTTTTGCATTTTTTTTGCACGTTTTTTTAATTATAAAAATTAAGAAATTGCATAACTTCATTTATAACCTTGTCTTTTTTTCGATAAATTGTGGTTCTGTCCATATTACATTCCATAGCCGCTTTCAATGTTCCATTATTATATTTATAGAGAGATTCTAAAATATTTATATACTCCAATTTAATACCGTTTAATATGTATTCCATATCAGAATTTTCAGCTTCAATATTATTTATCTGTTCCTCAATAAGTAATATTTCAGAATTTACCTCTTCTAAATTTTTCTCAAGAATCAAAAAAGCCTTATCAACAGCTTTTTCCTGCGGTGATGTTTTTATTCCGCCCTCACCGCCGCTTACAGCGATGTAATTGACTGCCGAAAAATCATTTTGTAATTTTATAATAGAATTTTCTATTTTACTCTCAATATTGGCTTTTCTTTTTCTGTAAACCTCTAATTTATGCCTAAGTCCTCCTAATATTTTAAGACTTCTGTAATATTCCTCTATTTTATTTTCCGTTTCCTTAAAAGTAAAACTCATACTTGCGCCCCCTCTGAAAAATATGATATAATAAGAATGTTTATAGATGTTATTTTCATATCACTAAAAGGGGAGCAAGTTCCTTTTTATTTTTGCTTACAGTTTTTCCTCTGTAAGCCATTTCAGCAAATAGTGATACCTTTTGATGTAATCTTTGTACTCATCATCTTCATTAAATCTTTCTCTGATGATATCTTCTTTTAAAACCGAAAACACCATTCCCAGCGCTGTATCCTCAGCGCTTATATCTTTTTCGCAAATCTCATTAAAAAACTCTAAATTTGTCATTCTTTCTCCTCCAACAATAAGGGATTGTCATATATATTGCCAAGAATTTCACATCTATAGGATATTAAATTTTTACACATTTTTGATTTTTCATATTCTTTTGTAACTTCACAATTCACCTCTCTATGCTGATATGGATTTTTTATACAAGCTCCTTTTGAAGGAATTAATATCGCTTCTCCTATATCATAACCATAAATATAAGTATCATCTTCTCCTTTTTCTTTAATTGTAGTTTCAAAAGTCTGTTTTACTATATCCCTCTCAAAAATCTTCTTGTCATTCTTATCGGTCAAACCTATATACTGTCCAACTGTTTTAGGATTAATTTCAATACCATAAAAATCACTTGAGTATTCAGGAATTATATAATGCTTTTCTTTGCCTGGGTGACCAATAAAGCAATAATACCCTTCGACCCATTCACCATTATCAACCCGTTTGCCTCTGCATATTATTTCTCTCATTTATTGTCAGTTCCTTTCATATCATTCAAAATGGTGCTATACTAAAAAAGTGGACAGAAAAAATGGTTATATGATACAATAAA
>CAOJPS010000041.1 GCA_948441255.1 uncultured Eubacteriaceae bacterium
TCTTTCTTTCAAGAAAGAAGTCGGGTTTGGGCTGAAAGCCCAAGGTTTTTCTTAAGTTAGTGCATATGGTGATGGTTCCTCAGGACATATTAAACAAGTCTATTATAGTCAAATCACTTGAAAATAAGTAAAAGGAATCGAGATAAAAATTATTTTCATAAGGCAGTGAAAAGAGAGCGCAGTCGTAGCCTACGCCGACTGACACTACTGACACTATAGTGAAAATGATTTTTAGCCGTTGAACTTGCTTGTTTTTAAATAATTTGACTATATCAAGGCAAAATAGAAACCGTGCCGTTTTCAACGAAAAACAAACGTACATTGCCGCCAGTCTTTTTTATAATTTCCTCAATACCAGTACAAGTAATAATTACTTGAGTATCTTTTATTCTCTCAAGAAGAAAAGACTGCCTTTTCTCATCTAGTTCTGATAAGACATCATCAAGGAGCAATACCGGAGAGGTATTTTTTTCTTTCTCAATAATCTCAATTTCAGCGAGTTTTGCGCAAAGAGCCGCCGTTCTCTGCTGACCTTGCGAGCCATAGTCTTTAGCGTCGAAGCCGTTAATAAGAAAAGCAATATCATCCTTATGAGGGCCAATACTTGTAGAGCCATAAAAAATATCTTTATCTCTGTACTTAACAAGCTTTTTTTCAAACTCATTCTCAAAAACACTTGGTTTATAAACAATATCTAAGCATTCCTTTTTACCGGTAATATCTTTATGAATAACATAAGCAATTTTTGAAATACTCTCAACAAATTTTTTTCTATGACGAATCAATTTAATACCAAATTCTATAAGCTGACTGTCCCAAACAAATAAAGTTTCTCTAAGTTCATTATTTTTCTGAATATCTTTAAGCAAATTATTTCTTTGTTTAAGCACTTTATAATACTGTTTCAAGTCATAATAATAAATTTTACTCAGCTGACACATCTCCAGGTCTAAAAATTTTCTTCTCACAGACGGTCCGGATTTAACCAGACTTAAATCTTCCGGAGCAAAAAGCACAATATGTAGTACACCAAACAATTCGCCTATTTTTCTAACAGTCATATTATTAACAGCTATACCTTTTTTCAAATCTTTCTTTAAGTGAACATCAATTTTATCATAAATAGTATCATCATAAACAAATACCTGCAAATGCGCCTCGTTTTCATCAAAATTTATCACGCTTTTATCAATATGTGTTTTATGGCTTCTTCCCGTAGCGCAAAAATAAATACTCTCCAGTATACTTGTTTTGCCTTGGGCGTTATCTCCATAAAAAATATTTATATTTTTATTAAACTCAATATAAACGTTTTTCAAATTTCTAAAATTATCAACAGACAGTTTATCAATACGCATAATCTCACCAAACAAAAATATTATAGGAAACACCGCAGAAAGGATATTAAGGCATTTCCTATAATTCTTTCAAATCATCAATTTCTCACAATAATTTTTCCAAGACCACTAACCTCAATAATATCTCCGTCAAATACTTTTTTTCCTCTTTGAAAAACAACCTCTCCATTAATAGAAACCATTCCGTCAAGAATAATTTCCTTAGCGTCAGAGCCTTGTGAAATTAAATTCGCAAGTTTAAGCGCTTGTTGAAGTTTAATAAATTTGGTATCTATTTTTATTTCTGTCAAATTAATCACTTCCTAACAGTCTGTCCAGACAGTATTTTATACAGTCAATCAACTTAAGGCAATACTTTAAAAACTCAAAGTTTTAATCCTAGCCCCATATGCGCTAAGTTAAGACCGTGGGACGCTGTCCCACACCCTGCAATCCTTTTTGAAAAAAGGATTGACCTAAAAACTTTAAAATGCAAAACTTCGTTTTGCTTAAAAAATCACACTTATAGTCAGAGAAACGTAGTTTCGCATAAAAGTTTTTTGCTTCTTTTTTTCAAAAAAGAAGTTGGGTTTGGGCTGAAAGCCCAAGGTTTTTCTTAAGTTAGTACATATGAATCCTAGCCCACAAGACGCAAAGGCAAAATAAGATATTTATAATTATCACTTTCAATTCCTTTTATTATACAAGGACTAAGGTTAGACATAAAATGAATTCTTATTTTATCATCATCAATAGCTTTAAGAGCGTCTATGAGATATTTAGGATTAAACCCTATGTCAAGTTCATCTCCCTCAAATTCCACATAAACCTCCTCATAAGAAGTACCCACATCTGTATTAGAGGTTATAACCATCATTTTATCTTTTATACTAATTTCCACAGGACTTTTTCTCATATCCTTAACAATAAGAGTTGCCCTTTCTATAGAACTTAAAAGTTCTTGTCTATTTACCTCAACAGCTGTATTATACTCATCAATAAAGCTATTTTCATACTTAAAAAACTCACCCTCAAGAAGTCTTGACACCATAGTAAAATCCTTTGTTTCAAAAAGGGCATGATTGTCGGTAAAATACATAAAAACGGCTTCATCATCTTTATCCGATAATATACGGCTTACTTCGTGAAGAGTTTTTGACGGAACAACTACACTTATATTCTCATTATGATTTTTCATTTTTTCACTTCTAAAAGCGACTCTAAAACCATCTATAGCGACAATATTAAAATAACTTTCTTTTATTTCAAGAAGTTCGCCTGTCAATATTGGTCTTGACTCGTCAACAGCTGCAGCAAAAATAGTCTTTTTTATCATATTTTTTAAAGTCGTATGACTTGTTTCATATTTGAAATTCTTCTCAACAGACGGCAATTCAGGAAAATCTTTTCCAGGAAGCGCGAATATTTTAAACTCTGATTTTCCGCTTTTAATTATGACGCTGTTTTTATCGTCAGTTTCAATAGAAACTTTATTTTCCGGCAAATTTCTTATTATCTCCATAAACATTTTAGCCTCTGGAGCGACAGAACCTTTTTCAATAATTTCAGCGTTTATATTTCCAGTTTCGATAGCAAGTTCGAGGTTATTAGCGGTTAACCGAACACCATCAGAGTCTGCGGTAATAAGAATACATTCAAGTATAGGACGAGTAGTTTTTGAAGCTACCGCTTTAGACACGATATTAATATTCAAGAGCAACTCGTCTTTGGTACAATTAACAATCATAGTGGGAAACTCCTTTCTTCCGCAAGTGGATAATATAGATATATAAATAATTAATTTATAGTAGCAGTAGTAGTATGCGTGTGGATAAGTTGAGAACAGTAAAAAATCTGATATACAGAGAGTTATCCACAAGGATAACCCCGTGAACAACAAAACAAAAATTAACTCACTTATCCACAAAGCGCACAAAAAAAATTTCTCAAAAAGTTATCAACAAATATTCTACAGTTTTCCGACAGAGTTATTAACACAGTTAAAACCGTGGGACGCTGTCCCACACCCTGCAAGGGACTAGTCCCTTGACCCATAACGCAAAGCTGACGCTTTGCTAAATAAAAAATCGCGGCAAAGCCGCCGCCGCGATTTTTTTATACAGCGAAACGAAGTTTCGCACGAAAATTTTTGTCAAACTTTTTTTAAAAAGTTTGTGGAGTTTGAGGCGGAGCCTCAAGGTTTTTAATGCTTCAAGAGCATTTTTGGAGGTTTGGAATCCTAGGCTGCATAGGCGAGCAGCAAAGCGCAGCTTTGCGACCAGCCTTTGCGATAGAAAAAGGTTCCATTAGTTATAAATTTTCATCGAACTCACGTTTTTTTAAAAAGTTTGTGGAGTTTGAGGCGGAGCCTCAAGGTTTTTTCAGTCTTTTTTCAAAATAGCCTCTATGTCAGAAATGTTTTTAATTAAGGTTTGATTGTTGTTTTTCTCAAGACCATTAATAACGTTGTCGTATCCGTTTATAACAGTAGAATGATCCCTGCCGCCGAAAGAAGCACCTATGTCTGATAGAGGGCAGTCCAAAAGCTTGCGGCAGAAATACATAGCGATATGCCTTGGATATACTATGTTTTTGCTTCGGCGTTTTCCCTTTAAATCTTCGGGAGAGATACCAAAATAGTCGGCTACGGTATTTTGGATATACTCAATGGAAAGGTCTTGTTTTTCGGAATTAACAATCATATCCCTAAGCGCTATTTTAGCGAAATCAACAGTAATTTGAGCGTTTGTAAGCTGAGCGTAGGCGTTTATAGTAGTCAGAGCGCCTTCAAGTTCTCGAATGCTTGAAGACATAGTTTTAGCGGTAAATTTGAAAACGTCTTCGGGCATAGTAATGCCTTCAATTTCAGCTTTTCTCTTTAAAATAGCTATTCTTGTCTCAAAATCAGGAGGCTGGATATCGGCGACAAGCCCAGACGCGAATCTAGAGCGGAGCCGGTCCTCAAGAACGGCGATTTCCTTAGGGGGACGGTCGCTGGATATAATAATCTGTTTATTAAGTTCCCAAATAGCGTTGAATGTGTGAAAAAATTCTACCTGCGTACCTTCCTTCGCGGCAATAAATTGAATATCATCAATTAATAAGGCGTCCACCTTTCGGTATTTGCTTCTAAAGGCGTCAGTCTTTTTTTCTTTTATAGCGTCTACAAGTTCGTTTAAAAAAGTTTCGCTTGAGGCATAAACCACTTTCGCGGAGGGGTTTGTGTCAAGAATATGATGGGCAATTGAGTGCATAAGGTGGGTTTTGCCAAGACCAACGTTTCCGTATAAGAATAGAGGATTATAGGCTGTACCTGGGGCTTCGGCAACGGCGACGGAGGCGGCGTAGGCAAGTTGATTGCTGTTTCCGACAACAAAATTCTCAAAAACGTATTTTGAGTTCAGAGGAGATGAAACATAGGTATTAATAGAATCCTCCGATTGAGGACGGGTTTTCTGATACTCTTTTTTGTTTTGATTATCTAAATTAATGTTTGTATTTTTAACACTATCCTCAAAAGCGGGGTCGATAGTATATTTAACGACTACCTCAAATTGAGTGTCGGTAACGGAAACAAGAGCTTGCTGAATAGTTTCGATATATCTTTTATTTATAACATCTTCCACCATAGGCGTATCCGCTTTAAATAGAAATAAGGAGTCTGTCACGGTAACGGGCGTAATATGAGTAAACCAGGTAGTAAAGGTTACGCCGGTTACGTTGGCTTTAAGAATGTCAAGGGTTTTATCCCAAATATCAATCATAGTAATTCCCCTCCGTATGTAAAGTGTTAGTAAGTAATAATAAATTGTTGAAAACATAGTAAAAGAGGATAATGTTGAAAACAACTCGAATAAATGTGAATAACTAAAAACAAAATTCATAGAAGTGGAAAAATATCAAAATGTTATCAACAAATAAACAAAAAAGTTATTCTCAAAAAAAAACAGAGAAAAAAAGAGAATAAGATAAAACTATTACAATGTTATCAACATAGTTATCAACAAAATGTGCATAACTTTACTCAAAACAGTAAATAAACATCAGTACAACTATAATATCAAAAAAAATGTGGATAAGCAATAAAAAAAACAACAAAAAAATAAAATTATTAACAATTACCAAATAAAAGTGGATAAAGTTATCAACAATATACATACTGTCGATTAATGTAGAAGAAACACAGCGTAATAAAAATAATTTTTTATTACACTGTGTTTCCTAGAAAATATTAGGAAGTGAAAAAAATAAAATAATAGAGTATTTTCTATATGAATATTTATAAAATTGTGATATAATTTTTCAGAATGAGAATAATAATTGTGATTGGAGGATTTGATGAAAAAGCTGGAAAAATTAATAATGTTTTTTTTAATTGCGGTGCTTGTGGGTCTTAATGTATTTTTATTCGCGGTATTTTTTGTTTTTTCTGATGAAGATATAAATAATATGACGAATTTTATAGAAACAGATAAAACAGATTCCGAGGAAGTTGTTAAGGGAAATAAAATTATTATAGATTCTTATAAAGGTGAGTTTCAGGTTTATCAGAATGATAAGCTTATAAACAGCTTTTTTGATTACAATGAAGCGATAGAATATGCGTCAAAATATGAAAACGCTTCTGTCAAAAGATATAACGGGAATTTTTGGCTGTGGGATAATACACCTCAATATAATGTTTATCTTAATGGAAGCGATGAGTATACGGCGTTTAATTCATTTGCTGACGCGGCTCGTTTCGCGGCAAAAAGCAATTACGCTGATGTATATTATAGGAAAAGCAATAAATTTGTGTGGAATAACCACGAGGAACTTTCAAATAAAATAATTGAGAATGTCAGTCATATAAAGCAGCTTCCCGAACTTAAAAGAGGCTGTGAGGTAACAAGTCTTGCTATGCTTATGAATTATAAAGGATTAAAAACAGATAAAATGACTTTAGCGAGAGAGATAAAAAAAGATACCACTCCATACAATGAAACAGGAGGGAAAATATATTTTGGAAATCCAAATAATGGATTTGTAGGAGATATATATGACTATTCAAAAAAAGGATTAGGGGTGTATCATTTGCCTATATATTCTCTTTTAGCGTCTTATGCTGGAAATGATGCTTTGGATTTGACAGGATGTGAGTTTGAGGATTTATATTATTTCATAAATAAAAACTCACCAGTGTGGATTATAACAAACACAAAATATGATGAGCTTCCTCAAAGCAGTTTTCAGACGTGGAATACGCCGGATGGGGAAGTGAGAGTCACTTATGCCGAGCATTCGGTTTTAATAGTAGGCTACGATGATAAATATGTTTATATAAACGACCCTCTTTCCTCCGCGGGCTATACAAAAAAGGAAAAGTTACGCTTTATAAAGGCTTGGAAACAGATGGGGAGACAGGCTGTAACAATAAAAAAATAAAGGAGTATAATTTTATGAGAGAAATAAATGTAAAAGAAATTACCGATTCGGTAAAAAAGTTATGCGTAGAATCGAATTGTATTTTAAACGATGATATATATAGCGTGTTAAAAAAATCGGTGGAAACAGAAGTTTCGGAAATAGGAAAGGATATACTTGAAAAAATTGTGAAAAACGCTGATTTGGCAAAAGAAAAAATGAAACCTATCTGTCAGGATACAGGAATGGCGGTTATATTCATAGAAATTGGACAGGAGGTACATATTAGCGGCGGCAATTTAACCGCTGCTATAAATGAGGGTGTAAAACAAGGATACAGTGAAGGTTTTTTGAGAAAATCAGTTGTGGAAGACCCTCTCATAAGAGTAAATACAAACGACAATACTCCAGCAATAATACATTATGACATAACAGACGGTGATAGAATAAAAATTACTGTAGCGCCAAAAGGTTTCGGAAGTGAGAATATGAGCAGGCTTTATATGCTTAAACCCTCACAGGGAGAAAATGGGGTTAAAGAAGCGGTTATAAAAACAGTGACGCTTGCTGGTTCAAATCCTTGTCCTCCAATGGTTGTTGGAGTTGGAATCGGCGGAAATTTTGAGCATAGCGCTTATCTGGCAAAAAAAGCGCTTTTAAGACCAATAGGCAATTATTCCGATAAGCCTCACATAAAAGCTCTTGAAAAAGAACTTTTTGAGAAGGTTAATAAAACCGGAATAGGTCCCCAAGGGCTTGGAGGAAAAACCACCGTTATGGGACTTAATATAGAAACTTTTGCTACCCATATAGCAGGGTTGCCCGTAGCTGTAAATATAAGCTGTCACGTAACAAGACACAGGGAAATTATTTTATAAACAGGCTCTTGCGAAAAAATTTACAAAATTTTTGGAATATTTTATTGTATTTAATAATTTTATAATGTATTATAATTGTGTGGACCGATTTTGATAATATATCTTAATATAATGTGAGTTCGATGAGAAATTACGATGAAATTCAGCGAAACGCAGTTTTGCGTGAAAGTTTTTGTCAAATTTTTTTATAGTAATTACACTTAGTAAAAGGAGTAAAAAATGAGTAGAGAAAAATTTTTAAAGGTTTGCGGAGTTATTTTTATAATATCTCTTTTGCTTGAGATATTTGTCTTTAATTTCAGATTTTTTGAAACTTTTATTAATGATGAAATTGATATTAATTCCGAAAATATAATATATAACGACGGTTTGGCGTATGAGGAAGACAACAAATGGACAAATGATAAGGGAGAACTCCGACCATCATTTTATATTGCCAATAAAAATAACGCTTCTTTTGAGATAATGGATATAGACGATGAGGTCAAAAACATTTATATTGATATTTCAAATGTAAAGAGGAAGAATTATAGCAATAAAAAGACAGTTTTAAAAATATGGGCTACAGACGAGGCAAACGCTTTATATTTTAATCTTCCAGAGAGAGATGTTGTTAGAGATGTTGAGAAAAGCAAATATATAAGCCTCAATTTAAGCGGTAAAAGTGAAAAACTGATGGTTGAGGTAAAAGCCAATAAAAACGAGAGATTTATAATAAACGAAATAAAACTAAATGTACAATATCCTATGTTTTTTTCTATTATAAGATTATTGACAGTATTTTTAATAACTTTGGCTGTTTATATGATAAGACCAAAATCGCCGTTTTATAAATATACTTTAAACTTTAAATCAATAAAGCAAAGAATTGTTTTGGGAATAATTATAGCGGCTCATATTTTTGGTTTTGCGGGGGTAAGTTTATTAAACCCCAATTTTGTATATACAAAGTATGAGCCGCATTTACAGTATCAGCAGTTGACGGACGCTCTCTTGGAGGGAAACGTTTATCTTAAAAAAGAGCCGCCCGAATCTTTAAAGCAAATGGAAAATCCTTATGACAACGCCCTTCGAAAAAAGGTTTTGAAAGAGGCTGGAGAAACCTTTTTATGGGACAGAGCTTATTATAAAGGAAAATATTATGTATATTTCGGGATAGTTCCTGTTTTAACTTTTTATATGCCGTTCAAACTTTTGACAGGCAATGATTTTCCAACTTTCGCTGGAATTGTTATTACGGCGTGGGTTATAATATTTGCTGTTTTGGGGCTTGTCAGTCAGATAATAAAAAGGTGGTTTAAAGACGTTCCTTTTATAATTTATGTTTTGCTGAGTTTCTTTTTTATAGACAGCTGCGGAATAATGTATTTGATAAAGCGTCCTGATTTTTATTCACTGCCAATTATAATGGCGGTTATGTTTTCAATTTCAGGATTGTATTTTTGGCTGTCGGCTTTTGAATATAAAAAAGTTAAATCAAAAGAAGATGAAAATATAGAAAAAACTGAATCAAAAGAAACTGAAAACGCTGAAGGGTATGAGGTTGAATTTGAGAGATTTAACGGTGTAAGGCTTTTTATGGGTTCTCTTTGTATGGCTTTGGTGGCAGGGTGTCGTCCTCAGGTTTTAATGGGTTCTTTTCTTGCTATAGCGCTGTTTTGGAATGCGGTTTTTAAGGAGAGAACGCTTTTTTCAAAAAAAAGCGTGAAAGAAACAATTTTATTTTTAATGCCATATGTTATTGTGGCGGCGGGACTTATGTATTATAATTATATTAGATTTGATTCGGTTATCGATTTTGGGGCTAATTATAATCTTACCACAAACGATATGACAAACAGAGGATTTGTTTTGGGCAGGTCACCTTTGGGTATTTTTATGTATTTGTTTCAGCCTTCGGTTTATAGTCCCAGATTTCCGTTTATAAGCGACGTATGGTTTTACACAAATTATATGGGCAGAACAATACACGAGTATTTATTTGGAGGGATACTTTTTAACCACTTAATTTTATGTATAAATCTTTTTGTGTTCAAATTTAAAAAATCGTTGAAGCTTAAAGGATTATTTAATTTCTGTGTTATGAGTGTGGCTTTTTCTGTTATAATTGTTATTGCGGATACTCAGCTTGCCGGAATTTTGCAAAGATATATGGTGGATTTCGCGTGGCTTATGTTTATACCAGCGATAATACTTGTTTTAAATGTTCTTGAAAGGGTTGGAGAATATTTAAAAAGACATATATATACGGTTTTGCTCTGCTGTTTGGCGATAAGTTTTTATTATGATTTCGCTACAATCTTTTTTTACGGTGACAACGCTTTGTATAACGCTAACCCGACAGTTCACTATACAGTTGCGCATCTTGTTCAGTTTTGGCTTTAGGGAAACACCGAACAAAGAATATTAAAAATAATTTTTTTAATTTGTTGGTATTTCCTTAGTTCAAATTCAAGTGATTTGACTGCAAAATTATATAAGGCAATACCGCATAATTACTTTTAGGAGGAATACAATGGATGAGAAAAACAAAAAAATTGCCGTTTTAGTTCCTTGCTATAACGAGGAAAAAACTATAGGCAAGGTTATTGAGGACTTTAAAAAGGTTTTGCCAAACGCTGTTATTTATGTTTATGATAACAACTCAACGGATAAAACATCACAAATAGCGGGGTCTTATGATAATGTAATTGTAAAAAAGGAGTACAGACAAGGAAAAGGAAATGTAGTAAGGAGTATGTTTCGTCAGATTGAGGCGGATTGTTATATAATGATTGACGGAGATGATACATATCCCGCTGAATACGCTGAAGAAATGGTTCGACTTGTTCTTGAAGAAGACGTGGATATGGTAATAGGTGACAGACTGTCCTCTACGTATTTTACGGAAAATAAAAGACCTTTTCATAATTTTGGAAATGTGCTTGTAAGAGGGCTTATAAATAAATTGTTTAAAAGCGATGTCAAAGATATTATGACAGGATACAGAGCTTTTTCATATGAATTTGTCAAAATGATGCCTATTGTGTCAAGCGGTTTTGAGATTGAAACGGAAATGACAATAAACGCCCTTGATAAGAGGTTTAATCTTAGGGAAATTTCAGTTCAATATCGAGACAGACCGGAAGGAAGTGTTTCAAAACTCAACACTTTTTCAGACGGCTTTAAAGTCATAAAAACAATTTTCAGAATGTTAAGGGATTATAAACCGTTTTTCTTTTTTGGAATTATAGGTCTTGTGTTTTTGATTGTGTCAGGCGGTTTTTTTGTTCCAGTTCTTTTGGACTTTTTTAAAACGGGAGAAGTAGCGAAATTCCCAACATTGATAGTATCTGTAGGCTGCGCGTCTATAGGTATGATATGCTGGGCTATAGGTGTGATTCTTGAGGTAATTGTCAAGAAAAACAAGCAGGATTTTATAATCAGGCTGAATATACTTTCAAGCGAGAGAAACAAAAAATAAAAAGGAGTGGCGGAAATGAGTATAAAGATTAATACTCCGATTACAAGACAAATGGCGGAAAATCTTAAAGCGGGTGATATTGTTGAGATAAGCGGAATAATCTATACGGCAAGAGATGCCGCTCATAAAAGAATGCTGGAGGAATATGAGAAAAGCGGAGAGCTGCCCTTTGACATAAAAAATCAGACAATTTATTTTGCTGGTCCCTCTCCGGCTAAACCAGGAGAACCTATAGGTTCTGTCGGTCCAACCACTAGTTATAGAATGGATTCATATTCTCCAAAAACAATAGAGCTTGGACTTACGGCAATGATAGGAAAAGGCTCAAGAAACGAAGAAGTAGTGGAGGCTATGAAAAAATATAAAGCCGTTTATATAGGAGCTATAGGAGGAGCGGGAGCGCTGCTTTCAAGTCATATAAAAAAGTGTGATGTTATAGCCTATCCCGATTTGGGAGCGGAAGCTGTTCATAGACTTGAGGTTTATAATTTTCCTGGAATTGTGATTATAGACAGTTATGGAAATAATCTCTATGAAACAGAGGTTTTGAAATATAAAGAAATATAAAAATTTTAAGATATGAGGTGTATATATGAGTGATTCAAAGGTAGTTGTTTTGGCAGCTGGGCAAGGAACAAGAATGAAATCAAAGGTTCCAAAGGTTTTGCATAAAATTCTCGATAAAATGATGATTGATTATGTAATTGAGGCGGCAAAGGAAGCGGGAGTTTCATCAATATGCGCTGTTGTAGGACATCAGAGCGCTATGGTTAAGGCTATGATTGGTGAAAAAGTTTCAGAGTTCGCTGTTCAGAAAGAGCAGCTTGGAACAGGGCACGCTGTTATGCAGGCTGAAAGGTTCATAGGCGAGGATGGTGACGTTCTTATTCTTTGCGGTGATACTCCTCTCATTACGGCGAAAACAATTAAAGAACTATTTGAGATTCATAGAAAAAATGAAAATGCGGCTACAGTTATTTCAGTTATGCTGAAAGACCCCACAGGATATGGACGGATTAAAAGACATAATCATTCTTTTGACAGAGTTGTGGAACATAAAGACGCTACAGAAGAAGAAAGAAAAATTAATGAGATAAATACAGGAGTTTATGTTTTTAAAGCGTCGGAGCTTATAGCTAGTTTTAAAGAACTAAAAAACGATAACGCCCAGAATGAGTATTATCTTACTGATTGTCTTGAAATAATCAAGAATAAAGGGCTTAATGTGGGTGTAATGATAGCGAGAGATGAAAATGAGTTTTTGGGAATAAACTCAAAGCTCCAGCTTGCGCAGGCAGCGAAGGTAATGAAAAACAGAATTAACGAAAAACATCTGACAGATGGTGTAACAATAGAAGACCCTGAAAACACATATATTGGAAAAGACGTAATTATAAAACCAGATACTGTAATTCTTCCGGGAACGGTTATAGAGGGAAAAACAGAGATAGGAACAGATTGTATAATAGGGCCTAACTCAAGAATTACAAACTCAATTATAAAAGACGGCGTTATAGTTCAGTCATCAACGCTTTTAAGCGCTGAGGTAGACAATTATACAACTATCGGACCTTTCGCGTATATAAGGCCAAACTCAAAAATAGGAGAACACGTTAAAATAGGCGATTTTGTTGAGATTAAAAATTCAACTATAGATGATGGAACAAAAGTTTCTCATTTAACTTACGTAGGGGATTCCGATGTAGGAAAAAATGTAAATTTCGGCTGTGGTACAGTGACTGTAAATTATGACGGCAAAAACAAGTTCAGAACAACAATAGGAGACAGAGCTTTTATAGGCTGCAATACAAATCTTATAGCGCCTGTGGTAATAAAAGAAGATGCTTTTACGGCGGCAGGTTCTACAATTACTTTTGATGTTCCGGAGGGTTCTTTATCAATCGCGAGAGCGAAACAGATAAACAAACCAGGCTGGAGAGAGAAAAAAGAGCAGTAGGCGATTTGAGCGTTTGGATTAAGTTAAAACCGTGGGACAAAACCGTGGGACGCTGTCCCACACCCTGCAAGGGACTAGTCCCTTGACCCATAACGCAAAGCATACGCTTTGCTAAAAAAATCGCGGCAAAGCTGCCGCCGCGATTTTTTAAACAGCGAAACGAAGTTTCTCGCGAAGTTTCTTTGCTTCTTTCTTTTTAAAGAAAGAAGTCAGGTTTGGGCAGAAAGCCCAAGGTTTTATTTTAAAATTTATGTGTTTTTTATACATAGGAGGATTTTATGAGTAGTTCATACAATGGAAACATTAAGATTTTCAGTTGTAACGGAAATAAGGAACTTGCGGAAAATATAGCGGAAGAACTTGGACTTCACGTTTGTGAGTCGGAAGTTTCAAAATTTAGCGATGGTGAAATAAATATACGTATAAATGAGCCGGTAAGAGAATCTGACGTGTATATTATTCAGCCGACGTCGTCACCTGTTAATGATAATCTTATGGAGCTTTTAATAATGATTGACGCCGTAAAAAGAGCGTCTGCCGGAAGAATAAACGCTGTAATACCATATTACGGCTATGCCCGTCAGGATAGAAAAGCAAGACCCAGGGACCCAATCAGCGCTAAGCTTGTAGCGGATATTATAACATCAGCCGGAGCTGACAGGGTTTTGTCAATGGATTTGCATTGCGCTCAGATTCAGGGGTTTTTTAATATACCTGTCGACCATTTATATGGAATGCCCACATTGGCGGAATATTATTGGAGAAAGTTCGGTAATTTTGATAATGTTGTGGCTGTTTCTCCGGATTTGGGAAGTGTGACAAGAACAAGAACATTCGCTGAAAAACTGGAAATACCTCTTGCCATTATAGACAAAAGAAGACCTAAGGCTAATGTTTCTGAGGTTATGAACATAATTGGAAATATAGAGGGAAAAAGTGTTATTCTTGTTGATGATATGATAGATACAGCTGGAACAATAACAAACGCCGCTAACGCCCTTAAAGAAAGGGGAGCGCTGGAGGTATACGCCTGCTGTACTCACCCTATTCTCTCTGGAAACGCTATAGAAAAAATCCAGAACTCAGCGATTGAGGAACTCCTCGTTCTGGATACAGTTAAACTTCCAAAGGAAAAAATGATTGATAAAATAAAACAAGTCAGCGTGGCTAAAATATTTGCCGACGCTATTTATAGAATACACGAGGGACTTCCTGTTTCAAGAATATATTAATGTGACTTTGACGATATAGTGAAAGAACTTAAAAAGAAGTAAAAAAATTTATTTTTATTTTTTGAATTATGCGGTATTTCCTTTACTCAAAAGTCTGCGAAGTGCTTCACAATTCGCTTACCGACTTTTGCCGCAGGCGGACGTAAAATATTTTTTTACCGTTATTCAAGTTCTTTCACTATATATAACAGTAAAGGCAATGACTGCCGTATAATTATTGTGCTTGATATTTGCTGATAAGTACACTATAATATATTAAGAGGTGATGATTATGTCAAACAGAGAGTACGCTATACAGTTGTTAAATAATATTCCTGATGGTAAACTGGTATATATAATTGATATTTTAAAAGGTCTTAATGGTTTGTCAGACAATTTAATTGAGGAAGCTGAGCCTGATGAATGGGACTTAAAAATGATTGCCGAGGCAGAAGCTGAAAATGATGGCACAACAATAACACTTGAAGAATTGGCAAAGGATTTAGAGTTAAATGTATAAAATTGTTATTGAAAAATCGGCGGAAAAATTTATTAGAAAACAAACAAAAGACAGGCAGCAAAAAATATATGACGCTATTAAACAATTGCCATTTGGTAAGGATATTAAAAAATTAAGCGGCTTTAAAGATAAATATAGATTACGTATTAATGATTATCGAATTATTTATAATAAATATGATGATGTATATGTTATAGATGTTGTTCGTATAGATAACCGTGGTCAAGTTTATAATAATTTAACGTGAGTTCGACGAAAAATTATGATAAAACTCAGCGAAACGCAGTTTCGCAAAAAAGTTTGCGGAGTCCCCGGCAGAGCCTCAAGGTTTTTAACGCGTGGGGAGCATTTTTGGGGGTCTGGACCCTTTTTATCGGGAAAGCGTTCCCGTTTCGATAAAAAA
>CAOJPS010000042.1 GCA_948441255.1 uncultured Eubacteriaceae bacterium
ATTTTTGGAGGTTTGGAACCTTTTTATCGGGAAAGCGTTCCCGTTTCGATAGAAAAAGGTTCCAAGAAAAATATTCTATCGAACTAACATCAAAATTACGTGCGTTCATAGCCAAAACGTTTATCAGGCATAAAAAAATTACGTTCAATACATCATTTAAAAAATAACCTCAAAATAGTAAAATTACAATAATAGAACAATTCTATATTTTGGCGGTGAAATTTTGGGAAAAAGAAAGAAAAAAGAAATTAATATTCTGATTGGGCTAAACATAAAAAATTATCGTGAAAAAGCGGGATACACGAGAGAAAAATTTTCAGAGCTTATTGGAATTTCCACTCGTTTTTTAGCTGATGTTGAAATGGGATTTACAGGAATTTCAATTAAAAATCTTAAACGAATATGCGAGGTTTTAGGAATTTCAAGCGATAGATTACTTTGGGAAAATAAAAACAATTTAACAATAGATGAAAAGCTTTCCCATATTGACCCCAAATATTTAAAACTTATTGAGGAAATTTTACAAAAGCAACTAGAAATTATAACAATGGTTTACTATAAATAATATAGAGAAAGTGTGTTTAAATTGAAAAATAAGTCTGTATGTTTTACAGGACACAGAAAAATACGAAAAAAAGATACAGAAATTGAAAATAATCTTTACAAAATAATTGAGGACTTAATACATAAAGGATTTTTATATTTTTACGCCGGCGGCGCTAAAGGATTTGACGCCTTGGCATCAAAAACCGTAATAAAATTAAAAGAAAAATACACCAATATTAAACTTATATTGGTTTTACCATTTTACAATCAATATGAAAAAGAAAATAATTGGACTATTGAGGAAATAAACGAATATAACAATTTAAAGAACTCAGCGCACAAAATCATTTATACACAGGAAACATATTCCGCAGGCTGTTATTACAAAAGAAATCGATTTCTTATAGACCATTCAGACATATGCCTATGTTATAAATACAAAAATTCAGGAGGAACGTCTTATACAATAAACTATGCGGAAAACCAAAATCTCAAAATAATAAATATTATATAAATATAAAAAAACCGCCGAATAAATCAGCGGTTTTTTATATATTCATCACAATAATCTCTTAACTGACAGATTTCACATTCAGGTTTTCTTGCCTTACAAATTTTTCTTCCGTGAGCGATAACTTGGGTATTATATCGTATCCAATGCTCTTTTGGAAAAATTTCCATAAGTTCAAACTCAATTTTAACAGGGTCGTCACTTTCTGTAAAGCCAAGTTTTTTAGAAATTCTTTTAACGTGAGTATCCACAACAATACTGGGCAAATTAAAAATATGGCTTCTGACAACATTAGCCGTTTTTCTGCCAACACCAGGAATAGTAACAAGTTCATCAATCTCCGAAGGCATAACGGAATTATATTTTTCCAAAAGCATACGGCAGGCGAGAATAATGTTTTTAGCCTTGTTTCTATAAAATCCCGTACTTTTAATATCTCCCTCAAGCTCTGACAAATCAGCCTCCGCAAAATCAACAAGAGAAGTATATTTTTTAAACAAATCTTTTGTAACTATATTAACTCTGTCATCTGTACACTGAGCGCTCAATATTGTGGCAATAAGAAGCTGCCATTCATTTTCATAATTCAAATAACATTTATCCTCTGTAGGATACAATTCATCAAGCAATCGCAAAACATTCTCAACTTTTTCTTTCATAACAAAATTACTTTTACCTCCCTACCGTTTTTGTCAAGGTTAGAAACAATGACTCACTATGGCTCAAACTTTTGCCTTAGAAAGAAACCTGCTCTTGTTAAAAAATCTTGTCAGTCCTATAAATATCAAAACCGAAGCCAAAATCAATCCGCCGGCAAGAATTAATACAGTCGGTGTAAAAGGCGCCAAATTGAAAAACTGAGGAAACAGCAAAATTCCGCCCCCAAATATTCCAACCATTAATACAAATAGAATTCCTCTCATCATATTGAAAGGCACACATACTTTAAATAAAAACATAAGCCTTATAAATCCCGTAACATAAACACATATTGTTGACGCTTCTCTGTCATCGCATATTTTAAAAATATGGCTAAACACAAGAATACTTAAAATACAAATCAGCGCCGCGGCAGAAGGCGGAATAGCCAGTTTCATTATATTCTGAAAAAAATCACCTTTAATAATCTTTTTATTCGGTTCCAGAGCAAGCAAAATTCCCGGAATACCAGAACTTACAGCGTTAATAAGAGTTTGCTGAATGGGAATAAATGGATAAGCCACCTGAATAAACAAAAAAACAATAGCCAGTCCCATAGAGTAAAGACTTCTCACCATAACAATAGAAGCTGACCTTTGAATATTATTAATAGACCTCCTGCCCTCTGCGACAACCTTTGGCATAGAATCAAAATTGGAATTCATAAGCACAAGCTGAGAAACATTTCTTGCGGCGTCTGTACCCGAAGCCATAGCAATACTGCAATCAGCCTCTTTAAGAGCCAGAACATCATTCACACCGTCTCCCGTCATAGCCACAGTATGCCCTTTTTTCTGCAAAGCCTTAATAAGCTGTTTTTTCTGAATGGGAGTAACTCTCGCGAAAACAACTTTTTCAGAAACAATCCCGTCAATATTTTCCTCATCAAGCCCTGTAGCGTCAATAGCCTTGTCCCAGCCATCAACTCCCGTATCTCTCGCTATTCCGCTCACAGTTTCAACACTGTCGCCGGAAATAACTTTAATATCAACACCCTGTTCTTTAAAATATTCAAGAGTTTTTTTAGCTTCCTTTCTTATTTTATCACGAATAAGAATAAGAGCGACAGGGGTAATATTATCAGGCAGCTTTTTCGGCATACACTCATTTTCCGAATGAGCAAGCATAATAACTCTGCTGCCCATCGCAAGCTTATCAAGCTTTTTCTTTATGTCATCCGGCACTTCCTTAAAAATAAACTCCGCAGCCCCCATAATGTAAGAACCATACTTTTCAAAATACACCCCTGACCACTTTTCCTGACTTGAAAAATGACAAATATTTAAAGGTTTCCAATCCGATTTAAAATTATATTTATCTTTAACAGCGTTAAACGTAGGATTATTATCATCAAGTGAACTGACAATCGCTGAAAGCGCATTCGGAACAATATCAGAATATTTATCATTAATAATGACAATGTCCGTAACCTCCATACAGCCTTCCGTCAAAGTTCCTGTTTTATCAAGACATAAAGTATCAACCCTGGCAAGAGTTTCAATACAATGAATTTCCTGAACCAAAACCTTAAATTTTGAGAGCCTCACTACCCCCACCGCCAAAACAGTGCTTGCGAGAAGCATAAGTCCCTCAGGAATTATAGTAATAACAGCGGCAACACTCTGAACAACAGCGACTTTAAAACTATTTTCCGAAGCGAATTGATTATACGCTATAATAATACCAACAGGAATAATGAAAAAAGAGATTATCCTTACAATTTTATTGAGAGTTCTCATAATTTCAGAATTAATTTTCTTAACATATTTAGCGCCGCTTGAAATTTGAGAAACATAATTATATTTTCCAACCCTATCCGCTCTGGCAATACATTTTCCGCTTATAATAAAACTGCCTGCCAAAAGCAAATCTCCCTCTTTTTTATAAACGGCGTCCGATTCTCCCGTAACAAAAGACTCATTTACGTCACAGCTTCCATTTATAATAATCGAATCCGTAGTAACCTGATAACCGCTTTCAAAAACAATAATATCGTCAAGCACAATTTTCTCAACATCAATTTTAACTTTCTCACCATTTCTTATAACGTCCGCCTTTGTTGCGGCGATAATCGAAAGTTTGTCAACAGTAAGCTTAGAGCGTATTTCCTGAATAACACCAATAAACAAATTACTCAAAACCACACCCATAAACAAAACATTTTTATATTCGCCCACAAGTATAACAATAAAAGCAAGTATAAAATTCAAAATATTGAAAAAAGTGCATAAATTACTTGCTATAATCTGAGGGATTGTTTTTGTGGGAACGGTACTATCCTCGTTAAAAAATCCCGAATGAAATCTTTCCTCAACCTCTTTATCCGAAAGACCCCTATCAATTTTAGGAAAATACCGTTTAACTTTTTTCAAAGCGTTATCACTTTCAATATTATAATTCATTACTTTCCTCCAACATAGTAATACAAAGAATTTCCAATCAAGTCATTTTTCCCATAGTAGTCAAAAAGAATAAAACAATTTTCTTTCTCACAGTCTTCTGAAAAATCACTTTCAACACTTTTCAGAATATTATATGAAAACTTTTCAATGTGGCACATTCTGGATATTTGTTTAGGATTAAAATTTTCAAGATGAGGAACATATTTTTTAACGTTTTCCAAATTTCCAAAAAAGTCTTTAGCAAATGCCTTTGTACTATCAAAATCATTCTGTTCAAGCCAATAAGGAAAATTTTTAACATTATCATTCAAAAACATATCAAATTTAAGGAAATCTTTAAGTCTGTCAATATCGTCAATATGTAACTCACAAAATTCATACATAATAGTATACAACTTCATTTTATTATGTGAAACTTCGTGATATTTATTATCAATCCAATATAGAGTAAGTTTTTCAAAAAATAAAAAAGGTCTTTCAAAATATCCCGCGGCAAACTTTATTGTATTAACACACTTGCCAGAATTATAGTATATCTCAACCATTTCAGAAATATATTTAAGCAAAATCATTTCATCAAAAGAAACTTTATCCGTAAAAAGCACCTCATAGGGAGCTTTTTCATTATAAACAATTCCATAATTTTCAGCGTCTTTTCTAAGTCCCGACCCTCTCAAAAGTTTCAAAAAACCAAGCTGAAGCTGTTCAGGATATACAGAATAAACATCATCAAAAGATTTTCCAAAAGAGTTATAATCTTCAAAAGGCAATCCAGCAATCAAATCAAGATGCTGATGAATATTTTTAAAATTTTTAATTCTAACCGCTTTTTTAAAAAGCTTGTCAAGGTTTGTATTTCTCTTAATTGCCAATAGAGTATCATAGTTTGTGGACTGAACTCCTATTTCAAGCTGAAAAAGCTGTCTTCTTGCTTTTTTAAGTACATCAAACATATCTTCGTCAATAATATCCGCCGAAATCTCAAAATGAAAATTAGTAACGCCATTATCATTTTCAATGAGAAAATTCCATATATCAACCGCAAACTTTTTATTACAGTTAAAAGTCCTATCTACAAACTTCACTTGTTTTACGCTTTTATCAAGAAAAAATTTAAGGTCTGAAAAAACTCTCTTTCTTGATAAAAACCTGACCTCCTGTTCAACAGAAGACAAACAATACTGACACTTATAAGGACAACCTCTCGAGGATTCATAATAAATTATTTTATTTCTAAGTTCCTCCATAGAAAAATCATCATAAACAAAAGGAATCTCATCAAGTTCAAGAGGTATTCCTTTTTTTGTCACAACAACACTCTTTCCGTCAAAAAAAGCGATTCCATTAATAGCTCTAATATCACAAATATCACCATTAAAATATGAAATCACCTCAAAAGCCGTTTTTTCTCCTTCTCCTATAATTACTATGTCAATATTTTTTTGAAACAGATAATCAAACTCATAACTAACCTCAGGGCCTCCGAGAACAATTTTAACTTTCGGCAAAATTTTTTTAACAACAGAAATAATGTCAAGAATCATCTCAATATTCCATATATAACAAGAAAATCCAATAACGTCAGGCTTCATTTTATAAATTTCAGAAACAATAAATTCCTTACTATTGTTAATTGTAAATTCAACAATATCTATATTAATGCCAAGTTTACCGCAATATTTTCTAATACTTCGAAGAGCAAGTGAAGAATGTATAAATTTAGCATTAAGAGCGACAAAAACAGTTTTTATAGAAATCACCCCTCTGAATATTTCATAAAATTAAGGAAACATCAATTATATAAATACTTATTTTATTATATCACTCAAACCCTACCCCGTCAAATTATTATTCATAATCTACTCTAAAGCAATATCCGCATATTTTTTTTATCTGAATTATAGTAATTACAGTTTAAAAGTTACAAAAAAATATTTTTAATGATAATGTTGGCAAAATATAGCATATTTTATATCATATTATATCACGGGTACTAACACAAAGCAACAAAAAAATTATTTTTTTAGTATTATTTTTGTATAAGCTGATAAAACATTAATCAATACTGAATTTTTCACATTTTATATTGTTTTATTTTTTTCTTTGATATATAATAAAGAGTGAGTTTCAAATAAAATAATTTAAGGAGTCCTGATATGAATAAATTAATTTTAAAAAACCTGTGTTTTTATATGGTAATAGCATTTATAATTACAATCGTTTTTATTTATCAGTTTCAAACTGCCTCTATCAAACAAGAAAGAACTTCCACAAGTCAAGATAAAATTTTACAGGTTCAGGAAAAACTTGTGGCAAATGAAAAAAACGTTTCAGAAATTACAGAAAACCTCAGCCAAAGCAATATTGTAAAAGCACGGGCATTTGCGGAACTTATTCAAAAAGACCCCTCTATACTTCAGTCAACCGAAAAAATCAACGCTACAGCCAAAACTCTTATGGTAGACGAACTTCACGTTACAGATGAGAAAGGCATTTTAACTTACGGAAACATACCCGAATATATTGGGCTTGATTTTTCGACAGGGGAACAAACAAAACCTTTTCTCAAAATTCTTGAAGATTCGTCAATAGAACTCGCTCAGGAACCTCAGCCAAACGCCGCCAAAGGAATTATATTCCAGTACATAGGCGTTGCTAGAAAAGACCGCCCAGGAATCGTTCAAGTCGGAGTCCGTCCCGAAATACTTGAAAATATGACTGAAAGTATGCAAATAAAAAATGTTCTATCCGAATTTGACTTCGGAACAAACGGTTATGTTTTCGCTATCGATAAAAACACGCAAAAAATTCTTTCAATGAAAAATCAGAGTCTAATAGGCAAATCCTATTCTGATGTAGGTTTTAACAGCAATATTTTTTCAGACAAAGAGGGAACAGCTTTTATTGATGGAAAAAATGTTTATTTTTATGCTGATTCTTATAATGATATGATTATAGGAACAATAATGCCTGAAGATGAGTATTTTGAACAAAGATATGCCCAAACTCTTTCAGTTTCAATAAGTATGTTTATCATTTTCCTTTTGCTTTTAATCTTTATAAGCATACTTGTAAACCGAAAAATTGTCAAAGGCATACAAAATATTGTAAACGGAATGCAAAAAGTAAAAAACGGCAACTTAGACATAAAAATAGAAGAATTTGAAAACAAAGAATTTGAGATTTTAAGCACAGGAATAAACTCAATGGTCGAAGGCATAAGAAAAAATCTTGAAAAAAATGAAGAACTTATGAAACAGCAAAAAGAAGTTTTCGACAAAAATATGCAGATTATTGATGATGTAAAAAATGTTTCTTTTAACATAAGCAATGCCTCAAAGAAAACTTATAATATGGCAAACTCCATATATTCTGGCTCAAAAAATCAGGAAGATTCTGTTGTATCATTAAACGAGTCAATGGAAGTTATAACAGAACAGTTAAAAAACAGTGCCTCTGTTTCCTCAAAACTTTCGGAAGACACAAGTTCCGTTGTTTCAAATATAATTGTAACAAGGGATAATATGAGAAAACTTAACGATTCAATGAAACATATTTTTGAGTCCTCTCACAAAATTAACAATATAATAGGCGAAGTTGATTCCATAGCTTCTCAAACAAACACCCTTGCGGTAAACGCTTCCATAGAAGCGGCAAGAGCTGGAGAGCAAGGAAAAGGCTTTGCCGTTGTGGCCTCTCAAATTGGTGAGCTTGCCAAAAGAAGCGCCGACGCCGCAAAAGAAACTACCGATATTATTTCAGGCACAATCTCAGCTGTTGAGGAAGGTCAAAAAATTGCTGACACTACCGTTTCAAAATTCTTAAATCTTGTTAATGATATTGAAAACACTGGTAAAAATATAAATGAAATTGCTGTTATGACAAATCATCAAGTAAATGATATTATAAAAGTTTTATCAGGGCTAGAGCAAATAGCGGAAATCGCCAAGGAGAGCCGTATTTCCGCTGTAGAAGGAAAAAATACTTCCGCTCAGCTCACAAAACAAGCGGAACTTCTCATAAACATTGTAAATAAATAGCAAAGAGGTGTTAAGCATACGCTTAACACCTCTTTTAATTTATAGTGAAAGAACTTGAATAACGGTAAAAAAATATTTTACGTCCGCTTACGGCAAAAGTCGGTAAGCGAATTGTGAAGCACTTCGCAGACTTTTGAGTAAAATAAATTTTTTTACTTCTTTTTAAGTTCTTTCACTATATCTCTCAAATACCATTAATCAATTTTAAACTCATATCTTGGGTCAAGAGCTTTTCTCAAAATAGCCGCCGCATCCAAAGCCGTGATTTTATCACCGCCGGTAACATTTGTCGCTTCAAGACCGCCCTCCGCAAATCCCTCATCGTCTTTAGTGAGAACATCCCTCAAAGCCAAAGCGGCGTCCTGAGCCGTTACTCCATCAACTCCGTCAACGTCACCTAGTTTAAGCTTGGCAAGGGTATTATTTACGGTAACTGTACATTTCGCCAAAAACTCTCCGTTTTTTGTAGTTGCCGTAATATCAGCTGTTCCGGCTCCTTTTCCAACAACAAGTCCGTTTTGGGCAACATACGCCACATCTTCGTTGGAGGATTTCCATAAAACTGTTTTATCCGAAGCGTTTTCAGGCAAAACTTTAGCTTTAAGCTGTAATTCTTCTCTTATACTTATCTCAGCGGAATTTTTATCAAGTTCAATTCCTGTAGCTTTAACATTTGTATCTTTAGCTATCATATATGTACCATTACTTATAGATGTGCCATTTGAACTTATCGTAAGCTTAACGTTTCCACTTGTCGCTGTAAATGGAACAGGAATTTTATAAGCTGGTACGTTCACACCGGCAAATACCATTCCCGCATATGCTGAAGGTATGGGGAATAATTCAACCTCCATTTCAGTGCCGGAGATTACTCTAAGTTTATAAGGCAGCTCAACCGACCTCGCACTGCTCATAGCATATTCCATAGTATTCATAAAAGCCATATACTCTGTAGAACCATTAATGTTTCTTTGATATTCCTTAATAAAATAATCATATGTCCAATTACTTCTTGTACCAAGCTAATACTGATAATAGTCAAGTCCAGCTCCGCTTGTATTTCTTTCCATATCATCAACATCAAATTTTCCATTTTCAAGGGTAAAAATAATTTCACTGTCCAATTCAACCTCGTTCAGCGGCTGGATTTTAATAAACTGCTCATCATTAAAATCATTCTCTTTTAAAATAATCTGTCTGCTTACGCTGTTACGGGAACCCTCTGAAAAAGTATACTCTTCTCCAGAGCCTTCTGTTTCAGCTATAGTATACATCCCGTTACTTATAGACGTCCCCTCTGAATTTATTTTAACCTTAACATTTCCTCCTCCTGTCGCTGTAAACGGTATAGGAATTTTATAAAACGGCTTGTTTACATCAGCAAATTTTTGGTCAACATAACTATCTGATATTGGAAATAAAGTAACTTTTAATTGTGTGTCAGAAAGCTTTTCAAGCTTGTATGGCAATTCCACTGACCTTGCATTGCTCATAGGGTTTTCAAAAACATTCCTAAAAGCAGCCTCCTCCGAAGAACCACTAATGGCTCTTTGATATTCATTAAAAAAATAATCATATGTATAATTCTCATTTGTTCCTAGATGATAAGCGTAAGAATCCCAGTTAATATTTTCGTCAAATTTTCCGTTTTCAAGGTTAAAAATAATTTCACTGCTCATTATGACTTCGTTGGTCGGTCTGATTATGAAACAAATATCATCGTTAAATTCTCCTTCCTTCACACTCACATACTTATTTGCACTGTTTGCCGAACCTGTATCATATACATAATCAACGTTGTCATATTCCGCGTTAGGCTGAGTTCCGTTGTCAGAAAAAACAATATTTAGGTTCATAACAGCCATTATACACGATAAACTTACACCTATGAATTTTTTTAACTTCATTATTAAAAAAACCTCTCTAAAAAATAATTTCGTTATATATAACGATTAAAAAACTCTTCTTCAAAATAATGCTTTGTTTTACCTCCTTCCATTTTATAAGTTATATAATCAAAAAGTATCCTTATTAAGTATATCACTAAGTTTATATAATGTATATAAAAAGTTACAAAAAAAAATCACTAAAATGTATATAGTTAAAAGATATACTTTTTGATTATATAACTAACAAAATTCTATTCTATGTGTTTACAATAATAAAGAATTTTATTTTTTCTTATGAATATTATATCTTATAAAATATTTTAAAGGGGAATTAATATGAATAACTTTCTTGATACTGTAAAAAAAATCGGCAATATTTTTTATGTAAGGTGGGCTATAACTTTGTTTATAGCTGTATGCGTCGGTTTTGGAATTGTAGGTCCCATTTTACATAACATAAACAATGAAACAATTGAAACAAGTGCCGCAAAAAAGAAACTTCCAATATATTGCGTTGGAACAGATGAAAAAAAAGTGGCTATAAGTTTTGATGCCGCTTGGGGAGCCGAAGATACTGATACATTATTAAAAGTTTTGAAAGACAACGATGTTAAAGCAACATTTTTTTTATGTGGATATTGGGTTGATAAATACCCTGAAGAAGTAAAAAGAATCTATAAAGCTGGTCACACAATAGGAAACCACTCAAACACACACCCTCACGGCAATCAATTAAGTTTGCAAAAAAATAAAGAAGAAATTATGGCTGTACATCAAAAGGTAAAAGATTTACTTGGTTTTGAAATGAATTTGTATCGTCCACCATTTGGCGAATATAATGACACAGTAATTACAGCGGCAGAAGAATGTAATTATTATCCAATCCAATGGGATGTTGATATGCCAGATACAATGTAAAACCATATAAAATAGGAGGAAAACCAAATGGAGTTTAATCACATTCATCCATCATATAAAAATGAAACTGAACAAAAAAGAATTATTAAAGAAAAATATGAACAAATCTACATTTCTGTTATTGAATATAGAAAAAACAAACAAATATCTGATTTACACTTCTAAGGCAATATCGCATAATTCAATAAAAATATCAGCAAAACATAGTTTTGCACAAAAGTTTATAGTATTTGATGTGAAATATCAAATTTTTATGCTTCAAGAGCATTTTGGAAAAATTCGGAATACTTTTCTATTGAACTCACATTAGAATTATCTATCTTTTATTAATGAGGTGATTATTTGATTGCCATCTATGTCAGACAATCCATAGAAAAAAGGGATAGTATCTCAATTGAAAACCAAATAGAAAAATGTATGACAGAAATTAAAGATAGTGATACTTTTAAAATTTATAAAGATAAAGGTTTTTCAGGAAAAAACACAAACAGGCCAGCATTTAAAGAACTCATTAAAGACGTTAAATACCGCAAAATAAACAAAATAGTAGTTTATAGATTAGACCGATTCAGCCGTTCTATAGCAGACTTTGGCTCAATATGGCAGATACTAGCGAAATTTAACGTAGAATTTATATCAATAAATGAAAAGTTTGATACAAGCAGCCCTATAGGAGTAGCTATGCTTAATATAATTATGGTTTTCGCTCAGCTCGAACGAGAAACCATTTCCGAACGTATAAAAGACAATTATTATATGAGAGCTAAAATTGGCGGCTGGCTCGGCGGACCAGCTCCTTATGGCTTTGATATTGAAAAGGTAAACATCAGCGGCAAAAAAACATCAAAATTAATTCCCAACAAAAACATACATACAGTAAAAAAAATCTTTAACGAATATTCATTAGAAACAACAAGTTTAGGAGAAATAGCAAAAAAACTTTCATCAGAAAACATACCTTGTATAAGCAAAAAAAACTGGGACAGCGTAGCTGTTTCTCGAATTCTTCACAATCCAATATATGTCAAATCAACTCCCGAAATATACTTATATTTAGAGCAAAAAGGAATCTCAATAGAAAACGATATCAATGAATTTGACGGAAAAAAAGCAGGAATGATTATAGGAAAAAACAGTTCCAGTAAATATAATAACATTTCAGGGCAAAAATTCACACTAGCGTTACATAATGGCGTTATTGACGCCAATATATGGCTTAAATGCCAAAACAAGCTTTATATAAACTCTCAGGTCAAAAACACAGGAAAAGGCAAATATACGTGGTTATCTGGCTTATTTAAATGCGGAAACTGCGGTTATAGTTTAAAAATAGTATCCAGCAAAGGAAAAAGGTATTTTGTTTGCAGTGGAAAAACAAATTACCATATATGTGATAAAAGTTATTCTCACGCAGATTTATCGGAAATTGAATATGAAATTAAATCCAAAGTTAATAAAATATTTAAAGACAATTTAATTGAATTTGATAAAAATGAAATTTTTAAAGATAATCAAATAAACTTTTCTAAGGAAATCATCAACATAGATGAAAAAATAAACCGGCTTTTATCAGCAGTCAGTGAGGGCAGTTCAATAAGTATAAAATATCTCAATAGAGAAATAGAACGTCTCGAAATCTGTAAACAAAAATTGCTCGAAAAAATTAACGATAAAAAGGAAAAAAGTCCAAAAAAAACCATTCTTCAATTAAATTTTGAAAACTGCTGTTTTGAGGAAAAGAAAAAAATTATAAAAGAACTTATTGAAAAAATTATAATTCAAGAAAATCATGTAAAAATTATATGGAAGATTTAAAAATATTAGAATGTCAAAAAAGGTTTGGTGAAAAAATCACCAAACCTTTTTCTTTTTGCTGTATAACCAATTTTATATATAAAAAATGCTTTGCATTAAATTATAAACTCGATAGATTATAAGCGAGAAACATTAGCGGCCTGAGGACCTTTAGCACCTTGAACCACTTCAAATTCAACCTGCTGTCCTTCCTCAAGAGTTTTGTAGCCTTCAGAATTGATAGCTGAAAAATGTACAAACACATCATCTTCACCTTCAACAGAGATAAAGCCAAAACCCTTTTCCGCATTAAACCACTTTACTGTACCTTTTTTCATGAAAAAATCCTCCTAAAAATAAAAAAGATAAATGTTACCCTTTTAAACTAACACAAAAATGAAATTATGTCAATGAAAATTATAATATTTTTCCAAAAAGATTTTTTCAAAATACTACAAAAAATACTTTTATTCCTAAATTAAGGCGTTTTTTAATTTTAAAAATACCTATAATATCGGTATTTCACACAATAAGCCTGCCGTGTTTTTCATATCTGCTTATTTTAGAAATTTTATTGCAATCATCAGTAAATACGACATAAGGTTTATGTTCTTTTGCTTCTTTCTCTGACATCTGAGCATAACTCATAATAATAATAAGGTCGCCTTTTTGAACACATCTAGCCGCCGCTCCATTAAGACAAACAATTCCAGAACCTTTTTCTCCTTTAATGGTATATGTTTCAAATCTGCTTCCATTATTAATATCAACAATCTGAACCTGTTCATACTCAAAAATTCCAGCCGCGTCAAGAAGTTCCTCGTCAACCGTAATACTGCCAACATAATCAAGTTCAGCTTCTGTCACTTTAACTCTATGAATTTTCCCTTTAAGCATATTAATTGTCACAAACAGTCACCCCCAGTATTCCAAAATCATCTCTATCATATAATAATAAATTACAGTTGACCAGCATAAAGCTAAGACTATACTCGCCCTGCCCTGCTTCATACACATTAATTTAAAACTATACACACCCTGAATGGTAAAAGCCGTTATTCAATCTGATTGAATATAAAATTATCAATAAGTCTTGTTTTCCCTATATAAACCGCCATAGCAACCAGAACAGACTCTTTTATCTCATTAACAGGCTGAAGCATATTCATATCAACTATTTCAATATAATCTATTTTAGCCAGCTTTTCTTTCTCAATCTCATTTCTAATTGCGGAAATAATTTTCTTAGCGTCATTCTCACCATTTTCAATAAGTTCTCGTCCAACACCAAGTGAGCGTGACAAAACCACCGCTGCCTTTCGTTCCTCCGCGTTAAGATAAGTATTTCTTGAACTTTTCGCGAGTCCATCACTTTCACGAATGATTGGGCAACCAATAATCTCAATATCAAAATTCAAATCCGAAACCATTCTTTTTATAATAGCAAGCTGCTGAGCGTCTTTCTGACCAAAATAAGCCCTATCAGGACAAACTATATTAAAAAGCTTTGAAACAACCGTACAAACCCCTTTAAAGTGAATAGGACGGCTTTTTCCGCAAAGCCCGTCAGGAAGCGTATTCATATTAACAAAAGATGAAAAGTGCTTTCCATATATTTCAGAAACTTCAGGATTAAAAATAAAATCAACTCCCGCTTTCTCACAAATTTCAGAATCTCTCTCAATATCTCTGGGATAACTGTTAAAATCCTCATTTTCTCCAAATTGCATAGGATTGACAAAAACACTCACAACCACCTTGTCATTTTGAGTAACAGCACTTTTTATAAGGCTTTCGTGTCCCTCGTGAAGATATCCCATAGTAGGAACAAATCCAACAGACAATCCGTGTTTTCTCCATTCTCCGACAATTTCTCTAACCTCATTAACTGTTTTAACAATTTTCATAAAAAATCCTCCCTAATCAGAGTTTTCATAAGGAAATACCGCACAAAGGATATTATAGCAATCCAACCTAAAAATAAACAAGTTCGATGGCTAAAATTTATTTTCAC
>CAOJPS010000043.1 GCA_948441255.1 uncultured Eubacteriaceae bacterium
TTGCGTATATTTTGTTTTTAGACAGGCTTTTTTTAGATTTTAGACACGCTCTTAGCGAAACCAAGGTTTCGCATATGGGTCAAGGGACTAGTCCCTTGCAGGGTGTGGGACAGCGTCCCACGGTTTTAATGTTTAATTTTTTGTTTTTTTGTTGTACTTGTTCATAGCGTCAAGAATTTCACCGTTTAATATAGAAATAATAGCGTTGCCGGCATCTGTTATACCGCTTATTATTCCGCTGTTTTCCTCTTCAGTAAATCTGCTTAAAACAAAATTTTTCAAATCCCAGCCGTCGGGTTTGCTTCCCACACCCACTCTCACTCTTGTAAAATTTTCAGAGCCAATCGCTGATATTATGCTTCTAAGACCTTTCTGACCTCCGTCGCTGCCTTTTTTTCTTATCCTTATGTTTCCAACGGGTAAATTTATATCGTCACACACCACAATGAGTTTTTCAATGTCCTCTTTATAAAAACCCATCGCTGCCGAAACACTTTCACCGCTCAAATTCATATAAGTAAGAGGTTTTATTAAAACAGCTTTCTTTCCATTTAGCATTCCATCGCCAACGATAGCTTTAAATTTTGATTTATTCATATCTATATTATAATCATAAGCTAGTTTCGATATTACCTCAAAACCAACATTATGTCTTGTCCACTTATACTCATTTCCTGGATTTCCAAGCCCAACTATTAAATACACTGCTTATTCTCCTTTCGGCAAAATCTGTTTTGCCGTAATTTTAATCTTTGAAAAAGCGTACTCCGCGTTTTTTACGGCAGTATCAATATCATTGGCGGTAACGGTGAGATGTCCCATTTTACGTCTTGGAGAAGCGGTTTTTTTGCCATATATATGAAGTTTGACGCCCTCCGCCATAAGAGCTTCCTCCGCTCCCAAAACAACGGCGTCGCCTTCCGCGTTCTCATCACCCAGTAAATTTATCATTACAGTTGGACGTATCAGCTCCGTATTTCCTAACGGAAGCCCGGTAATCGCCCTGATATGATTTTCAAACTGACTTGTAACACACCCCTCAATAGAATAATGACCCGAATTATGGGGTCTTGGAGCAACCTCGTTCACAAGCACCTCGTTGTTATTTGTCACAAACATCTCAACACAAAACATTCCAACCCCGTCAAAAACTTCCATAACCCTGCCGGCAAGCTCCATAGCCTTTTCAGTGGTCAGCCCGTCAATATCAGCGGGAACAATCGTTTCGTGAAGTATATTGTCAATATGCCGGTTATCACCAACAGGATAAACCTTTGTCTGACCATCAATGCCCCGGCAAGCCAAAACAGAAATCTCAAGCTTAAAATTGACAAGCTTTTCCGCCATAAGTCCAATTTTTCCCGCTCCCAGAGCGCCAAAGGCGTCTACAGCGGATTCTTTGTTTTTTACAAAAGCGTTTCCTTTTCCGTCATACCCTCCCGTACATGTTTTAAGAATAAAAGGATATCCAAAAATATCACCGGCTTTATATATCTCCTCAATAGTATTTGTTTCCATAAAATCAGCGACAGGGATACATCCTTTTCTAAGGGTTTGTTTCTGAGTCATTTTATTTTGTATTGTTTTCAAACTTTTCGCTGTAGGATATATTTTTTTGCCCTCATTTTCAAGCAAAGTAAGCTCTTTACAGTCAATATGCTCAAACTCATAAGTCACCACATCAGACTTAGAGGAAAGCCTTCTTATAGCCTCTCTGTCATCAAAACCGGCAATTATATGTTCATCGCATATACTATGGCAGGGACATTTTTCAGCAGGGTCCAAAACAGTCACATAAAAACCCATTTTCTTAGCCTCTTGTATCATCATTTTTCCAAGCTGTCCGCCGCCTATTATACCTATTTTTTTATTCAAATTGTCCGCCAAAATCAACACCTCTGTTTCTTAAATTTTCATCAAACCCACGTTATATTATAATATATCAATAAAATTATTCAGTCAACAAAAAACTTCCGCGCGCAAATCAATTTTCATTCGCCGGAGGCGATTTAAAGTTTTTTGCCAGGCTTTTTTTCAATATGTGCCGCAAAGAAGTGCGGACGGCGCAAGCCGGCTTTTGGCTTTGCCAAAAGCACTGACTGGCTTGCGGGTTTGGGCAGCGCCCAACAATCATTTTCAACAAAAAAATCCCATAAAATATCAGAATTTTTTAAAAATTGATTTGCGTGAAACTTCCGACTTTTGAAAAAATCACCAATAGGCTTCTTTTGAAACTGTAAAATTACGTCAATTCAACAAAAAAATATTTTATTCAATGTTAAGCGAAAGGCGTTTTGGTTTTTATAGTCAAATCACTTGAAAATAAGTAAAAGGAAGCGAGAGAAAAATTATTTTCACAAGGCAGTGGAAGAAGAGCGTAGCCATAGCCTACGCCGACTGACGCTAACAAAGTGAAAATGATTTTTAACCGCTGAACTTGCTTGTTTTTAAGTGATTTGACTATAAACGCCGAAAGCGTTAAGAAACATTGAATGGAATATTTTTTTAAGTCTATATTGGTATAAATATGAAGTTTCAAAAGAAGTCCAACAGACTTCCTTCGAAACTATAAAAAGTAATAAAAAATCAGTAAAAATAATATCATCACATTTTTAACGATATCATTTTCACTGATTTTTAGGATATATTTTGTTTTCCTCTAACTAAAATTTTCCTTAATCTTAAAATTTTTAAGGGTTTTGTTAAATACTTCCGACTGACTAGCCAATTCTTCAGACGCTGCCGCCGCTTCCTCACTGCTGGCGCTGTTTTTCTTTGTTATCGAGTTAATCTGATTTATCTCACTGGATATAGATTCAACAGCCTCAAGTTCTTTTTGAGAAGAAGCGTCGCTGTTCAGCAAAGCTCCTGATATTTCCTCAACATCATTTACTACCTCGTCAAGAATAGAAACAGCGGAAACAGCGATATCACTGCCTATATTAACCTTTTTAACAACATCCGTTATAAGGTCATTAGTATTCTGTACAGCGTCCTGACTCCTCGCGGCAAGATTTCTAACTTCCTCGGCAACAACAGCGAATCCTCTTCCCAATGAACCCGCGTGAGCCGCCTCAACAGCGGCGTTAATAGCCAAAATATTAGTCTGAAAAGCTATATCGCTTATAACTTTTATAATAGAAGATATCTTTTCTGAAGCCTCGCTCACATCTCTGATAGCGCAAGACATATCGTCCATTTTCTTTTTGCTTTCAAAAGCCTTTTCTTTTGCCGATAAAGCAAATAAATTGCTTTCTTTCATAACCTTACTGTTATTCTTTACTCTTTCAAGAATACTGTTCATAGTGTTAGTCAAATTCTGAACAGAAATTGCCTGAGAGGAAGCGCCGTCAGCAAGTTCAATGCTAGAGGAAGCGATATGCTTTGAACCTGTCATAATATCAGTTGAAGATTTGGAAATCTCCATAAGTATTCTGTTAAAGGAGAATACAATTTTCTCAATAGCCGTTTTAATTGATTTATACTCTCCCTCATATTCTCTCGTTATATCTATATCAAGATTGTTATCAGCCATTTCCGTAAGTACGTGTGAAATTTCGTTTATATAGCTTGAGTTGTTTTCAATAGTCTTGTTTACAGACTGTTTCATATAATTAAACTCGCCTTGATAATTTCCTTTAACCTCCTCGGAGAAATCCGCCGCGGAAACTTTTGACAGTATCCTTGAAACTTCTGAAACAGGCTCATTAATGGCAACCATAAGTTTATTAAAGTTTTCCGCTATAACTTTCCAGTCACCGCTGTAATTTTCCGAGTTTATTCTTATATCAAGCCTGCCTTTAAGAACAGAATCTATAAGTCTGTCAATATCTTTTGTTATATCAATAAGATTTTCCCGCACCTTGTCAAGCTTTTCATTAATAACAGCCTTCTCACCGTTAAACCTCTTAATTTTGCTGTCAAAATTGCCGTCAGCATACAAAGACATTGTGTCAACAACAGTAAGCAAATCATTTGTAAGAAGTCCTGTTGTGTGATTTATAGCCACTATAACCTCTTTATAATCGCCTTTATATTTATCCTCGTTTATTTTATTGTTTATAGCTCCTTTTTCTATTTCCTCGGCTGAATTATTTATATCCTCCAGCATAAATTTAAAAATTTCCACAATAGAGCCTATGCTATTTGTAAGTTCTCCAAGCTCATTATGATATTTTGACTGAAGATTAACGTCAAGATTGCCCTCCGAAACTTCCTTAGCGGCGGACATTATCTTATAAATCTCATTTTTAAGTATTTTTGTTATATAAACTGAAAGAGCGGTTCCCACAATAAACGCCGTCAAAAGTAAAAACACTATAATACCCACGCATATATAAGAACTTGCTGTGCAAGTTTCAATCTGTCTTTCATTTAGTTCATTAATAGAATAATAAACTGTATCAAGATTTTCCTCAAGTTCTTGCGTCAATTCTCCAACAGCCAAATTATAGCTTATTTCCCGGGCCTTTTTTTCGTTTCCGTTTTTAATTGCCTCAATAAGTTCTTTCTGAGTACCCATAAGAGTATTCAAATCTTTTTCAACAAGCCTCAAAGCATTCAGCGTTTCCTCATCAAAATCCAATTCGCTGGAAATCTCAATAAGATTTCCCATATCTTCCTCAATATTAGAAAAACACTCCTCTGTTTTATTCAAAAATTTTTCTTCCACACCATATTCTATAAAACTCACGCCGAACATTGTGTGATACTTCAAATCATCATAATAAAGCCACGTATCTGTCAAATAGTCAAGCGCTTTAGCGCACGGCGTAACAGTTTCGGAATATTTTTGATTGGTTACACTTGTAAACACCGCTCCCACTATTCCTAAAATAATAGTAAAAACAATAGTCAAACCGAAAGAAAAATATAACATTCGGCTGATTTTTAAATTTTTCATATTGTTTCCTTCTTTCTAATAAATGCCAATAAACTTATAATTATAAACCCACTTACTAAGTTTATCACATCTAACAAGTTTTTGTCAACAAATTAAGCAATATATACAATAAAACACTATTTTAAACCAATTAATATGTTAAAACATACTCCATTTACATAATCATAATGAGTTTATAATCGTCATTATATTCAAAAATATAATTTTTAAGCCCTCTATATTTTTTTGTTGTGTATCAAAAAGTTTTGTGTTATAATTAAACAAAAAGAACAAAAAATTCCCGACAGGCGTCTAAAACGCCCTGACAAATTAAGGAGGTAGGTGGTATTATGCGTTCCACAATAATCTGCGTAGACGACGAAAAATTACTTTTAAGTATGCTTTATGAACAACTTAACTCGTGGTTTGGAAATAATTATAACGTTGAAAAAGCTCAAAGCGGCGAAGAAGCGTTGAAAATCCTTGACAATTGTCTTGAAAACGGAAAAGACGTTTCCGTTTTTATAAGCGATTATATAATGCCTATTATGAAAGGCGACGAACTTCTTATAAAAGTCAGAGAACGGGATCCAAGAATAAAAAGAATTATGCTGACAGGCTATTCAGCCATAGACGGAATAATAAACGCGATAAATAAAGCCGGTATATACCGCTATATATTAAAACCTTGGGATAGTAAAGACTTAATGCTCACACTCTTAGAGGCAATAAAAAGTTATGAGAAAGACAAAGTAACAGCGGAGTTAAGCAAAAATTATGAAACTCTCTACTATAAATATGAAAATCTGTATAATGAGAATTATAAAAATTTCGACGACCTTTTAAACGCCTTTTCCATAGCCTGCGACCTCAGGGATTCGGCAAAGCCAAACCACTCGCATAATGTAGCACGATATTCCGAAATAATAGGAACGGCTCTCTCAATGGAAATAGATGAGTTAAAAGTTCTCACGCAATCAGCTCTTCTTCACGACGTAGGAAAACTCGCTATGACAGACGATGAGCTTAACCGTTTAAAAAACAGTCATAGATACGGCGCTGACGCTGTTTCAATGCGTTTTTTTCAAGCGAATTTTTCAGAAAGGATACTTGAGAACATAGTTTCTGTCAAAGGGCTGTGTGAAAATATAAAATACCAGTTTGAAACTATGGACGGAGTAGGTCCTTTCAAACTTGAGGGAAAGAAAATACCTCTTGGGGCTAAAATACTGCATATAGCGAATTTATATGATGTAGTTTCCACAAGATTTAAAAAAGCCACATTAAAAGAAAAAGTTGTGGAATTTGTAAATCAAGGACAAAAACATCTTGATAACCACTTAACATCTCTTTTTGTTGAGCAGCTCCGAAAACTGGAAAAAAGTGAACAGGACTAGTTTCTTGCCTATAATGCGAAACATTCGCTTCGTTAAAAAAACGCCGTTTCAACATCACGGCGTTTTTTATTTTCTATTCTTCTGTTATAACAATATCGCTTGTATCGTCATTAAACTCCCCAAATTCCTCATCAAAATCTTCATCAATAGCGTCCTCGTCCTCAAAATCAGACAGTTTTAAAGGCTGTTCATCATCTTTGTCCGATTTAGGGCTTTTTTCGCTGTTATTCTCCAAAGTTTCTTCCTCCGCTTTTTGTCTATGTTCCATTTCGTCAAGAGAATCAAGCTCATAATGCTTTCTTACGGCATTTTCAATTTCAAGAGCCATTTCAGGGTTTTCCCTAAGATATTTTTTAGCGTTCTCCCTTCCCTGGCCTATTCTTGTCTCATTATAGGAATACCACGAACCGCTTTTATTAACTATTCCAAGTTCAGCGCTCAAATCAAGAATATCCCCATCGTGAGAAATACCTTTTCCATACATAATGTCAAATTCCACAACTTTAAAAGGAGGAGCCACTTTATTTTTAGCCACCTTAACTTTTGTCCTGTTTCCAATAATTTCTGTACCAGATTTAAGATAGTCCGAACGTCTTACGTCAAGACGAATGCTTGAATAAAACTTCAGCGCCCGTCCGCCGGTAGTTGTTTCGCTGGGTCCGTATATAGCCCCGTTTCCAATATTCGCTCTAAGCTGATTTATAAATATAACAACGCAGTCGCTTTTACCTATAATACCTGTAAGCTTACGAAGAGCCTGCGACATAAGCCTCGCCTGCAAACCCATATGAGCGTCGCCCATCTCTCCGTTTATTTCCGCCTTAGGAACAAGAGCGGCGACAGAGTCTACAATAATAACGTCAACAGCACCCGAACGCACCATTGTTTCAGTAATTTCCAAAGCCTGCTCTCCATCGTCCGGCTGAGAAACATATAATTCATTAATATCTACTCCCAAATTCTGAGCGTAAATTGGGTCAATGGCGTGTTCAGCGTCCACAAAAGCAGCTACTCCGCCAATCTTTTGCGCTTCCGCCGCTATATGTAGGGCAAGAGTGGTTTTACCCGAAGATTCCGGGCCATAAATCTCAATTATTCTTCCTCTTGGAATACCGCCTATTCCTATAGCTATATCAAGGCTTAAACACCCTGTCGGAATAGCTTGTATATTAAGATTTTTATTATTCTCGCCAAGTTTCATAACAGCGCCTTTCCCAAATTGTTTTTCAATCTGGGAAATAGCGTTTTTCAAAGATTCCGCTTTGCCTTCAGGCGTGGAAATATCAATTCCTTTATCCTTAGGACTTGCCTTTTTTTTCTTATCGTCAGCCATAATATTCTCCTTTAAAAAAATCAAATCACCTCAAGCGCTAAATTCAGCGCCTCAGTAACAACTCTGCCTCTTATTCTGTTTCTTTCTCCTTTAAGATTAAGTTTCCTAACTGTAGTGACGCCTTCGACGCAAACCGCTATATAAACAAGTCCAACAGGTTTTTCCTCCGTTCCCCCGTCAGGACCGGCGACTCCCGTAGAAGAAATTCCAACGTCAGCGCCAAGAGCCTTAACAACGCCTTCCGCCATTTCCTTTGCTGTCTGCTCGCTGACAGCCCCATATTTTTCAAGAGTTTCTTTTCTCACACCAAGTCTTTTAACTTTGCTTTCGTTTGAGTAAGAAACCACTCCGTCAATAAAAACTTTTGAAGCCCCCGGATAATCAACAATTTTTCCGGCTATAAGTCCTCCTGTACAAGATTCCGCCGTGGCAATGGAAAAGCTTTTTTCCTCAAGGCGTTTTATAACCGCTTCCTCAAGAGTAGTATTATCCTCACCATAAATATATTTGCCAAGCCTTTTATAAATCTCATCAATAACAGGCTTCATAATTTCTTTCGCTTTTTCCTCGTTTTCACCTTTAGCGCTTATTCTAAAAATCATCTCATTAGGTTTAGCGTAAGGCGCTACAGTAGGGTTTTCACTCTCATTCATAATATCGGCAACCGCTTCCGCCGCTTTGCTCTCACCTATACCGCTCAAATGCAAAACTTTTGACTCAATAGTAAAATCACTTTTTTCTTTCAGAAATGGAATAACATATTCCTCAAACATAGGCTGTGTTTCATATGGAGGACCAGGAAGCATAATAAGAATTTTGCCGTCCTTTTCAATCATACACCCGGGAGCTGTTCCGTTATGGTTATAAAATACCTTAGAGCCTTTTGGAACAAATCCTTGTTTTCTGTTGCTTTCCGGCATTTCCCTATCCTTATAATAATCCTCGACATTTTTTATCGCTTCCTCATTTTCAATCATTTCAAGTCCAAAATATTTTCCGCCTATTTCCTTTGTAATATCGTCGTCAGTGGGTCCAAGACCTCCTGTGGCAATAACTATATCGGCTCTTTTAAAAGCAAGCTCAAAAGCGCCAAGAAGCCTTTTGGCGTTATCCCCCACAACAGTCTGATAATAAACTTCTATTCCAAGCAGCGCAAGCTGTTTTGAGAGATACTGAGCGTTTGTGTTCAAAATATCACCAAGCAGCAATTCTGTTCCAACCGCCATAATTTCGGCTTTCATAAAACTCACCTCTGTTTAATCTTTAAATACGTCAAGATTTTTAAATATATAGTCTGCCGCTGAAATAATTGTAAAAATCACCGACAGCCCTATAAGAATATACCCTGCCCAAATAAAAAACATACCGTCAAAATCAAGAAGAAGAACCGTAATCATAACCATTTGGGTAACCGTTTTTATTTTACCCCAAAAACCCGCCGCTATAACAATTTTTTTCTCTGCCGCCACAAGTCTGAAACCGGTAATAATAAATTCTCTGGCAATAACTATAACCACAACCCAAGACGGCATAGCGACATTAGACGGCAGACCAATCATAGAAATCATAGCGGATGTCACAAGAAGCTTATCAGCGAGAGGGTCCATAAATTTACCGAAATTAGTAATAAGATTATATTTTCTGGCGATATACCCGTCTACAGCGTCAGTGCAGGAAGCCAAAACAAAAATAAAAACAGAAATATACCTTGCTGTTTCAAGGTCAACGCCCATTTCCTTATAAAATATCAAAACGACAACAAAAACAGGAATAAGCAAAACCCGAAACAAAGTAAGCTTATTGGGCAAATTCATAATCAATCACTCCAATCAAGTCATAATCAGAAGCGCTTGTAATCTTCACATAAAGAAAATCACCGGCAATAATTTCCTCATCACTCTCAAAAAAAACAAAACCATCTATTTCATAGCAATCCCTATAACTTCTTCCGCAGAAAACATTGTCTTCTCCCTCTATTCTGCCCTCAGCGATAACTTTAAGGGTTTTTCCCACAAAGCTTTCACATTTTTCCGCCGAGATATTTTTTTGAACTTCCATAATATAATCCTGCCGTTCTTCTTTAATTTCCTCATCAATCTGACCAGGCATATCATAAGCGGGTGTGCCTTCCTCACGGGAATAAGTAAAAACGCCAAGTCTGTCAAAACGAACCTCTTCAATAAACTTCACAAGATTTGAAAACTGTTCTTCCGTTTCCCCCGGGAAACCAACAATTAAAGTTGTCCTAAAACAAAAATCAGGCATTTTTTCGCGGATTTTATTAACAACTTTCATCAAACCCTCTCTTGTGCTTCGTCTGCCCATACGCTTTAAAATATCGTCATCAGCGTGCTGAACCGGCATATCCATATAATGGCACATTTTAGAGTTTTTGGCAATTTCATCAATAAGTTCGTCCGTAATATTCTCCGGATAGCAATACATCAGTCTAATCCATTCTATGCCGTCTATGATTGAAATTTTCCTCAAAAGTTCTGGCAGCGCCTTTTTTCCATAAATATCAATACCATAAAGTGAAGTATCCTGAGCAATAAGTATTATTTCCTTAACGCCGTTTTCGGCAAGCATTTTTGCTTCCTCAACAAGGCTTTCCATACTTCTGCTCCTATATTTGCCGCGTAAAGAAGGAATTGTACAATATGTGCATAAATTATTACAGCCCTCGGCTATTTTTAAATAAGCGAAACCTCCAGCGGTAGAAATTTTTCGTTTAAGACTATTTTTTTCCACAAGCTTTTTATTATTATCGGTAACAAGTTTAACTTGTTTTTCACCTTTTGAAAGGACCTTTATAACCTCGCCTATTTTCTCAAAGTCACCTGTTCCAACTACGGCGTCAACCTCCGGAAGAGATTCAAAAATCTCATCTTTATATCTTTGAGCCATACAGCCTGTCACAATTATTCCTTTAAGTTTTCCATCATTTTTATAATCGGCCACTCTAAGTATATTATCAATAGCCTCTTTATTAGCGTCCATAATAAAGCCGCAGCTATTAACAATCACAATATCGGCGTCACTCTCGTCAGGAGTAATCAAATATCCTTCCTCCTCAACAAGTCCAAGCATAATCTCACTGTCGACAAGGTTTTTATCACAGCCAAGCGACACAAAAGCTATTTTCACATCAGACAAAAAAACGCCCCCTCTCTATCAATAATTTTAAAATTTAAAACCTTGGGCTTTCAGCCCAAACCCGACTTCTTTCTTTAAAAAGAAAGAAGCAAAGAAACTTTGCGCGAAACTGCGTTTCGCAGGAAAAAATATTATAATTATAATGAAAACGATAGTTTTTTATACAGTGAAACGTAGTTTCGCATAAAAGTTTGTGGGTTTGGGCAAAGCCCAAGGTCTTAACATCTAACAATTCTGACTTTTGCAGGCGCTAACGCAGTTTTTCATAAGCATAGCTATTGTCATAGGCCCAACGCCTCCAGGTACAGGGGTAATAAAAGAAGCTTTTTCAGAACACTCCGCGAAATCCACGTCACCGCATAACTTTCCGCTCTCAAGACGGTTTATTCCCACATCTATAATAACAGCGCCTTCTGATATCATATCGCCTTTAATGAAATTGGGTTTGCCGACAGCGGCTATAATTATATCGCCTTTTCTAATTTCTTCCTCAATACTTTTTGTCTTTGAGTGGCAAAGAGTAACAGTGGCGTTTTCAGCGGTAAGAAGCATCGAAACAGGTTTTCCGACAATGTTGCTTCTTCCGACAACAATACATTTCTTTCCTGAAATGTCAATTCCGCTTCTTTTAATAAGTTCAATACAGCCTGCCGGCGTACAGGCTTTTAAAACAGCGTTCCCAATACTCAAAAGTCCAACGTTGTATGGGTGAAACCCGTCCACATCTTTTTTGGGGTCGATAGCGAGCAAAACTTTCTCCTCGTCAATGTGAGCAGGCAAAGGCAGCTGAACAAGTATACCATTACATTCAAAATTTTTATTTAAACTGTCTATAAGTTTTAACAACTCATCTTCACTTGTTTCAGAAGATAATTCATAACTAAGGGATTTTATACCCACATATTCGCAGGCCTTTTTTTTGTTTCTGACATAAACTTGACTTGCGGGGTTTTCTCCCACAAGTATGACAGCAAGACAAGGCTTTATTCCTTTTTCTAAAAGAGTTTCCACCTCTTTTTTAACCTCGTTTTTTATTTCAAGGGAAATAGCTTTCCCATCTATAATTTTCATAGCCATCCTCCTTTTTAGAAGACTATTCCTATTCCTTTGTATGAGTTATTTCAGTTTCATCATTAGACTTCTTTCGAAACTATAAAATTACATTAACGTGAGTTTGACGAAAAATTACGATAAAACTCAGCGAAACCAACGTTTCGCACAAAAGTTTTTGTCAAACTTTTTTCAAAAAGTTTGTGGAGTTTGAGGTGAAACCTCAAGGTTTTTAATGCTCAAAGAGCATTTTTGGAGTTTTGGAATCCTGGGCTGCACAGGCGAGCAGCAAAGCGTAGCTTTGCGACCAGCCTTTGCGAAAGAAAAAGGTTCCAACAAACATTTTCCGCTTTTTGTAATCCATATCTTTGTTGAATTAGGAGTTGCGATTTTATATGATACGTGTATATGAATAGGTTCAAGCGGCTCTCCTTCATTAGACCAGAAGAATATTGTATAAGGTCCAAACTTAAATATCTGCGGCATCGTTCAATATACCTCCAGTTTGTGCGAATTCCAATATTAAATGAGCATTGTTTTCTAAAAATTTCTGCCACTTATCAATATCTTCTTTCGTATAACCATTTACTTCAATCCACTCATATTTTGGAAGAATACAAGTAGCATTATCAAAACCTCCATTATCATTAGGCTTTTCTATATATACCTTCACCTCACCTTCTGATGACATTTTCGAATGAGTAATCTCTGTATTATCATTTAAAGTCATATATGGATATATCATTTAATCACCTCATATTTAATCAGGGCAACCCTATTTCAGGTTACCCTGATTCATTTTATAATCATCAACTCACTTTTTTATCCCGCAAAAATATTTACATCCGGCGGCGCTTAAAACAATCCTACAATTCTGCCGTTCTCATCAACATCAATATTCTCAGCGGCTGGCTTTTTAGGAAGCCCCGGCATAGTCATAATATCTCCTGTCAAAGCCACTATAAATCCCGCTCCCGCTGAAACTCCAACTTGTTTTACAGTAATCTCAAAACCTTCCGGCCTTCCAAGCAAATTAGGATTGTCAGACAAAGAATACTGAGTTTTCGCTATACAAACAGGCTGTTTGTCAAGTCCCATATCCTCAATTCTTTTAATTTCTTTAAGAGACTTGTTTGAAAAAGAAACGCTTTTCGCTCCATATATTTCTTTACAGATTATATTAATTTTTTCCTGAATAGAAAGATTTTCGTCATAAAGACACTCAAATTCGCTCTTTTTGTTTTCCATTACGGAAATAACCTTTTTGGCAAGTTCAATTCCTCCCTCTCCGCCTTTTTCCCAAACCTGGGAAAGAGCGAAATCAGCGCCCATAGCCTCACATTTTTCTCTGACAATTTCTATTTCCGCTTTCGTATCTGTTACAAAAGAATTTAAAGTAACTATAACAGGAACTTTATATTTCTGAATATTTTCAATATGCTTTTCAAGGTTCACAAAACCTCTTGCCACAGCGTCAGCATTTTCCTCTTCCAAATCCGATTTTAAAACACCGCCGTTAAATTTCAACGCCCTGACAGTCGCCACAAGTACAACAGCATCCGGTTTCAAACCAGCCTTACGGCATTTGATATCAAAAAATTTTTCCGCCCCAAGGTCAGCGCCAAAACCCGCTTCTGTAATAACCACATCAGAAAGTTTCATAGCTAATTTTGTAGCTCGCACGCTGTTGCAGCCGTGAGCTATATTAGCGAAAGGTCCTCCGTGAATAATAGCTGGAGTATGTTCAAGAGTTTGGACAAGATTTGGTTTAATAGCGTCTTTAAGCAAAGCTGTCATAGCTCCGTGAGCGTTAATGTCTTTTGCGGTAACAGGTTCGCCCTTTCTGTTATAAGCGACAATTATTTTTCCAAGCCTTTCCCTAAGGTCCTTAATATCCTCTGAAAGACAAACAATCGCCATAATCTCCGAAGCCACAGTAATCTGAAAACTGTCTTCTCTGACAACACCGTTAAGGCGTCCGCCCATTCCCACAACAATATTTCTCAAAGCTCTGTCATTCATATCCAGCGCTCGTTTCCAAACTATATTTCTTGTATCAATATCAAGGCTGTTCCCCTGCTGAATATGATTGTCAATCATAGCGCTCAAAAGATTATTAGCGGCAGTCATAGCGTGGAGGTCGCCGGTAAAATGCAGGTTTATATCTTCCATAGGAACCACCTGAGCGTAACCGCCTCCTGCCGCTCCGCCTTTAATCCCCATACAAGGCCCCAAAGACGGCTCTCTTAACGCCACAATAGATTTTACCCCAAGCTTGTTAAGCCCCTGTGAAAGACCTATGGTAGTAGTCGTCTTTCCCTCTCCAGCCGGAGTAGGATTAATAGCCGTAACCAAAACAAGCTTTCCCTGTTTATTTTCATTAACTGAATTATAAATATCATCTGATATTTTAGCCTTATATTTGCCATACAGTTCAAGACAATCAACATCTATACCAAAATTCTCCGCCACTTCAACAATCGGAAGCATTTCCGTTTCTCTGGCAATCTCAATATCGCTTTTCATCAAAAAATCCTCCTTGGATATAGTCAATCAACTTAAAAATGGAAAAAAGGAGACGAGTCAAAAATTATTTTCGCGGGGCAGCGGAGGGAGAGCATAGCCGAAGCCTATGCCGACCGACGATAACACAGCGAAAAGGATTTTTGACCGCCGAA
>CAOJPS010000044.1 GCA_948441255.1 uncultured Eubacteriaceae bacterium
TTGTTTATATTACCATATCTTTTTCCCCTTGTCAACATCTTTTTTCTTTTTTTTGATAATAAATTATTAACTCTCATAAACCTCGACATAAAATAATTGACAGTTTATCAGTTTTTCAATTATAATTAAATATGAGGTGATAAATATGAGTAATTCTGACTGCACCAGTATTCAGCCTGAAAAAGTAAATGAAATACAAAAAACAATGCTGACTAATGAAGAACTATCTTCCATATCAATTTTATTTAAGCTTCTTGGCGATATTACAAGAGCAAAAATTGTTTTAGCCCTTGACCAAAGAGAAGTTTGTGTCTGCGATTTATCTGTAGCGCTTGATATGAAAAAATCAGCAATTTCTCATCAACTTTCCCTAATGAAAAGGTCTAATATTGTAAAATCAAGGAGAGATGGAAAACATATTTATTATTCTCTTTCTGACAAGCATATAACAGATATTATTGAGTTAGTTCAAGTTCATATTAGACATAGATAAAATCCTGCCATAATATGGCGGGACTTTTTTATTCAAAAAGATTAAAAATAAATAACCTCACCAAAAAAAGCACTTGACAATCAAATATGTAATATACTATAATATATTCAACAGTTGAACAACTAATCAACTATTAACTATATAAATTTATTTATGAAATAGAAAGGATGTAATATTATGAAAAAAACTTATAAAGTTGAAATTGACTGTGCGGCTTGTGCTTTAAAAATTGAGGAAGCTGTAAAAAAAATTGATGGCGTATTAAACGCTTCTGTAGGATTTGTCACACAAAAAATGAAAATTGAGTTTGAAGATACTGCTGATATAAATTTAGTTATAGATAATATAATTAAAAGGTGTAAAAAAATAGAGCCTGATTTTGAGATATTCGTTTAAATTATATCAACACAATAAAAAATAAGGAGGTTAAACTATATGAATAAAAAGCAAAAAAAGACGCTTGCTCGAATTATATTATCATCAATTTTACTTATAATTTTCAACTTCCTCACATTAAACAAGTACATCCAACTGATACTTTTATTAATACCCTATTTTATCATAGGTTTCGATATTTTAAAAAAGGCTGTACTTGGAATTTTTCATGGAGAAATATTTGACGAAAACTTTCTTATGTCCGTTGCCACCATAGGCGCTATAATTTTAGGCGAATATACTGAAGGCGTAGCCGTTATGCTTTTTTATCAAATAGGAGAACTTTTTCAAAGCTGCGCTGTTGGAAAAAGCAGAAAAAATATAACAGCTCTTATGGATATAAAGCCTGATTATGCCAACATTGAAAAAGACGGAAAACTCATTCAAATCGATCCTGAAGAAATTAAAATAGGTTCTGTTATCGTTGTTCGTCCTGGTGAAAAAATCCCTATTGACGGTATTATTCAGAAAGGTTCTTCTTCCATTGACGCAAGTGCTTTAACAGGAGAAAGTATTCCAAAAGAAGTCAGCGAAGGAGATAACGTTATAAGCGGATGTATAAATATATCTGGTCTTCTCTATGTTCAAACATCAAAAGAATTTGAAGAATCTACTGTAGCAAAAATACTTGACCTTGTAGAAAACTCAAGTATGAAAAAATCAAAATCAGAAAACTTTATAACAAAATTCTCAAAATATTATACCCCCTCTGTATGCGGTGCGGCTTTAGCGCTTGCCGTCATTCCTCCTATTATAAATATTTTTATTGGAGGCGAACCTCTTTGGACACAATGGATAATCAGAGCGCTTATATTCTTGGTAATAAGCTGTCCTTGCGCCCTTGTCATTTCAATTCCGCTAAGTTTTTTTGGCGGTATAGGCAGTGCGTCAGCAAGAGGAATACTTGTAAAAGGCTCAAATTACCTTGAAGCGCTTGCGCATACAAAATATATAGTCTGTGACAAAACAGGCACACTTACAAAAGGCGTGTTTGAAGTCACACAAATTAAACCAGCAAAAGGCATTTCAAAAGAAAAATTACTGGAAACCGCCGCTTATGCTGAAAATTATTCAAATCATCCTATAAGCAAAAGTTTAAAAAAAGCTTATGCAAAAGAAATTGATTCTTCTCGAATAACAAATATAGAAGAAATAAGCGGACACGGAGTAAAGACAATAATCGACGGAAATTCAGTTATTGCCGGAAACATAAAACTAATGAGAAGGGAAGAAATATCTTATAAAGATTCTGATATTTCCAAGCCTGGCACCGAAATACACATCGCTATAAATAATGAATACGCTGGTTTCATATTAATATCAGACATTATAAAAGACAATACAAAGAAAGCTGTAGAAAATTTAAAACAGCTTGGCGTAAAAGAAATAGTTATGCTAACAGGAGATAATAAAAAATCAGCTGATTTCATAGCAAATGAAATAGGGATTGATACTGTAAAAAGTGAACTTCTTCCCGCTGATAAAGTTGAGGAAGTCGAAAAACTTTTAAATCAAAAGACTAGCAAAGACAAACTTGCTTTCGTTGGCGACGGAATCAATGACGCGCCTGTTCTTTCAAGAGCCGATTTAGGTATAGCTATGGGAGCGTTGGGTTCAGACGCGGCTATTGAAGCTGCCGACATAGTACTTATGGATGACGACCCTATGAAAATAGCGACTGCCATAAAAATTTCCGGAAAAACCCTTAAAATAGTTCGTCAGAACATCATTTTTTCTCTTACCGTAAAATTTATTTGCCTTGCTTTCGGAGCACTTGGTTTCGTTAATATGTGGCTTGCCATTTTCGCTGACGTTGGAGTAATGGTTATAGCTGTACTAAACGCCGCAAGAGCCTTAATATATAAAGAATAAAATAACATAAATTTGATAAAAATAATAGTAAAATACAGTTTCACATAAAAATTTCAGCAATATCTCAAGGTTTCAAGCTTTTAAAGTTTGGAACCTTTTTATAGCTCAAAACTATCGCTTAAAACCTTGGGCTTTCAGCCCAAACCCGACTTCTTTCTTTAAAAAGAAAGAAGCAAAGAAATTTTGTACGAAACTACGTTTCGCGGAAAAAAATATTATAATTATATGGCAAAAACAACAGTTTTTGCTTGTTAAAGTTTAGGGTCAAGAGTGCGGCAGAAAGAAAAATCCACCCACCGCAGGCGGCTTTTGGCAAATCCAAAAGTGCTAAACATTTTTAAAGGGCTTGCAGGATGTGGAACAACGTCCTGCGGTCTTAAGTTACAATATATGGAGCTTTTCTCACAGTTTTCAAAAATTGATTTATATATAAGAAAACCCCAGTTAATTGACAAATACAATTAAAAAATATATAATTATTGATGTAATATCGCTGAAATTAATTATTTTTTATATTTAATAAAATATTATTTTAAAAAAATATCAGGAGGTTAAAATAAATGCGTAAAAACAATGAAAAAGACGCAAAAAACTGTAAAGTATGCGGGAGAATATTTTATCACCCTCACAATGATATTTGCCCAGATTGTATTATAAGAGATGAGCAAGACTTTCAAAAAGTCAGATTATTTTTAAAAGAATTTCCTGGTTCAAAAATAAATGTTGTAGAAGAATATACCGGCGTTTCATCAAAAAAAATATTAAAATATTTAAGAGAAGAAAGATTAGAACTTGCTGAAAAATCAGAAGATTTCCTTAAATGTTTAAAATGCGGAAAGCCAATAACAACAGGAATGTATTGTTCCGAATGCTACATAAACTTTGTTAAGGAAATAAATCAAATGTTCTCAGCCCCAGGCAATAAAGAGCCAACAGCAAAAATGCATATAACCAAAAATAAAAAGAGATAAGGAGATTTTATGCCAACTTCAAAACTTTCAAGTGAATTAAAAACAGAGCTAAAAAAACCTAAAATGTATTCCCTAATAATGCACAATGACGATTATACAACAATGCAGTTTGTTGTCGAAATATTAATTCAAATTTTTAATAAATCCTCAGTGGAAGCCTCCGAGCTAATGATGAGAATTCATACAAACGGAAGCGCTTTAATAGGAGTATATACCTATGATATCGCTGTAACAAAAAAACTTCTCGCGGAACAAATGGCAGAACAAAATGAATTTCCGTTAAAAATAACAATAGACGAGGAATAAAAATGAAATTAGACAATATAACAAATCAAATTTATATAATAGCTTTCAATGAAGCCAAATTAAGGAGTCACGAATTTGTTACACCAGAACACTTTTTATACGCCGCTTTATTATTTGACTCCGGCAAAGATATAATTGAAAACAGTGGAGCGGACACATCAGCTATGTTAAATGACCTTTCAAATTTTTTCGACGAACATTGTGAAAAAGTCAAAAACCGTGACCCAATAGAGTCTTATTCATTTATGACTTTAATAAAAACCGCCGGTTCAAAATGTATCAATAATGAAAAAGAATTAATTTCATTAAACGATATTTTAGCGTCATTTTTTGAACTTAACGAATCTTTCAGCGTTTATATTTTAAATAAAAACGGCGTAACAAAAACATCGCTTTTAAAATATATTTCTCACGGAATTTCAGTAAAATCAGCAAAGAAGGCTTTAAACACAAGTGAAAGTGTACGAACAAAAAAAGAAGAAGAATATTTAAGCAAATTTTCTTCCGAGCTAACAGAAAAAGCTTTATCCGGTTCTCTCGACCCGCTGATAGGAAGAAATGAAATAATAGAGCGAACAATACAAATACTTTCACGAAGAATAAAAAACAATCCCATTCATGTCGGCGACCCAGGAGTAGGAAAAACATCAATTGTCGAGGGAATAGCTCAAAAAATAGCCTCTGGAGAAGCTCCTGACATAATAAAAAACTCAAAAATTTATTATATTGACATAGGCTCTCTTGTTGCTGGAACAAGATATAGAGGAGATTTTGAGGAACGTTTTTTAAAACTCATCGAAATAATATCAAAAGATGAGAACCCTATCATATATATTGATGAAATTCATTCTATAATAGGAACAGGAAGCGTTTCCGGCTCATTAGACGCGGCTGGACTGTTAAAACCATATTTATTAAAAGGGAATTTAAAAATAATAGGTTCCACAACTTATGAAGAATATAAAAAATATTTTGAAAAAGACAGAGCATTAACAAGAAGATTTCAAAAAATTGACGTTCCCGAACCAAGTCTTTCCGAATGTATCCAAATATTAAAAGGTATAAAATCAAAATACGAAAAATACCATAAAGTAAAATATACCGACTTAGCGATAGAAGCGGCATGTAATCTTTCAGCAAAATATATTAAAGATAAATTTCTTCCAGACAAAGCAATAGACGTAATTGACGAAGCGGGAGCTTATACGAGGCTTTCTTCAAACGGCAATACAACAATAACAATAAATGAAACAACAATAAGAAAAGTTGTATCATCAATTTCAAAAATACCTATAGAGAATTTAAATTCAAATGAAATTTTAAAATTAAAAAAGCTAAATTCTTCATTAAAAAAAGAGATTTTCGGTCAAGATACAGCGATAGAGAGTGTAGTAAACGCTGTAAAACTTTCAAAATCAGGCTTAAAAGAAGAAGAAAAGCCAATAGCGTCGCTTATGTTTGTTGGTCCAACAGGCGTTGGAAAAACAGAAATCTCAAGAAATCTCGCAAAACATCTTGGAATAGAACTGATAAGATTTGATATGAGTGAATATCAAGAAAAACATTCTGTTTCAAATCTAATAGGAGCGCCCCCTGGATATGTAGGCTATGAGGAGGGCGGACTTTTAACGGACGCTGTTTCAAAAACCCCTCACTGTGTACTCCTTCTTGATGAAATAGAGAAATCACACAAAGATATATTAAACGTACTTCTGCAAATTATGGATTATGGAACACTAACCGACAACACCGGCAAAAAGACAAATTTCCGAAACGTGATTTTAATTATGACATCAAACGCCGGCGCTTCACAAATCAATAAAAACTTAATAGGTTTTGACGAACGCAAATATTCCTCTGACGCTGTAAATACTGAAATAAAACGGCTGTTCGCTCCCGAATTTATAAACCGTCTTGACGACATAATTATTTTTAACAGCTTAAACAAAGAAATGGCGCTTTTAATATCTAAAAAAGCGATAAATAATCTAAATCTTCAATTAAAGCAAAAAAACGCGAAAATAACATTAACAAAAAAAGCTTATGAATATATAGTAAACAAAGGATTTTCCGAAGAATACGGAGCAAGAGAAATAAATAGAATTATCAACAAAGAACTAAAAAAAATTCTTGTGGATGAATTAATTTTCGGTAAACTTTCCAAAGGAGGAAACGCGTCAATAGATTTAATCGAAAACAAATTAAATATAACTAAAATATCACCTATCTTAAAATAAAAATTAGATTTCTCACAAAAGAAATCCATAATAAATATCATTTCAATACTTATCAGTAAAAATATATAATTTTATCCATATTAACGTACTATATTCTTATATAAAAATAAATATAAAGCACACTGAAAATTTTTACAAAAAGCAATTATCCGTAAAGGATACCTTTTTGTAAAAATTTTTTGTATAATTTTTTAAAATTGTATTTACTATTTTGAATAAAATTGTTATAATAATTATATAAAAATATTGTGCTTTAATTTTGTGGCATAAATATTTATTCAAAATACGGATTTTTTCCGTAATAAACATATTCTTAAGGGGGAATTTTTAAATGTCTAAGGTTATGAAAACCATGGACGGTAACCAAGCTGCTGCTGAAATTTCTTACGCTTTCACAGAGGTTGCCGGTATTTATCCTATCACTCCATCATCTCCAATGGCTGAACACGTTGATGAATGGGCGGCGAAAGGCAAAAAGAATCTTTTTGGACAAACTGTAAATGTTGTTGAAATGCAATCTGAAGCAGGTGCTGCCGGTACTGTACACGGTTCTTTGGCTGCTGGCGCTTTAACTACTACTTACACCGCTTCGCAAGGTTTGCTCCTTATGATTCCCAATATGTATAAAATCGCTGGCGAATTGCTTCCTTGTGTTCTTCACGTAAGCGCGCGTTGTGTAGCAAGCCACGCTCTTAATATTTTCGGCGACCATTCCGACGTTATGGCTTGCCGCCAGACAGGTTTCGCTATGCTTGCTTCATCAAGCGTTCAGGAGGTTATGGATTTAGGAGGAGTATCTCACCTTTCAACAATCAAATCAAGAGTTCCTTTCCTTCATTTCTTTGATGGATTCCGTACTTCTCACGAAATCCAGAAAATTGAGGTTTTAGATTACGAAGACCTTCGAAAATTGGTTGACTGGGACGCTGTTAAAGCATTCAAGAAAAACGCTCTTAATCCTGAACACCCTGTAACAAGAGGTACTTGCCAGGGTTATGACGTATTCTTCCAAGCTCGTGAAGCTTGCAATCCTTTCTATGACGAAGTTCCCGGAGTTGTTGAAAACTATATGAATGAAATCAACAAAATCACCGGCAGAAACTACAAATTATTCAACTACTACGGTGCCCCCGATGCTGACAGAGTTATTGTTGCTATGGGTTCTGTATGTGACGCTATTACTGAAACAATTGACTACTTAACAGCTAAAGGTGAAAAAGTAGGTCTTGTAAACGTACATTTATATAGACCTTTTGTACAGGATAAATTTTTAGAGGCTATTCCTGCGACAGCTAAGAAAATAGCGGTTCTTGATAGAACCAAAGAACCTGGTTCTTTAGGCGAACCTTTATTCCAGGATGTATGTACTGCTTTCTATAACAAAGGTGACAATCGCACAATTGTGGGAGGACGTTACGGTCTTGGTTCAAAAGACACTACTCCAGCTAATATTGTTGCCGTTTATGAAAACCTTAACACACCTGAACCTAAAAATGGATTTACAATTGGTATCGTAGATGATGTAACTAACCTTTCTCTCCCAACAGGCGAAGAAATTGATGTTACTCCTGAAGGAACCATAAGCTGTAAATTCTGGGGACTTGGTTCAGACGGTACTGTAGGCGCAAATAAAAACTCTATCAAAATCATCGGAGATCATACAGATATGTATGCGCAGGCATATTTCGCTTATGACTCTAAAAAATCCGGCGGTGTTACTACTTCTCATTTGCGTTTTGGTAAAAATCCAATTCGTTCACCATATCTTGTTAAAACCGCTGACTTTGTAGCTTGTCATCAACAGGCTTATCTTGCTAAGTATGATATTGTATCAGACCTTAAAGACGGAGGCAATTTCCTCTTAAACTGCCAGTGGACAGCTGAAGAATTGGATAAACACCTCCCTGCGAGCGTAAAACAATTTATCGCTAAACATAATATTAATTTCTATACAATAAACGCTGTTAAAATAGCTAAAGAAATCGGTCTTGGCGGTCGTTTCAACGCTGTTTTGCAGGCTGCTTTCTTCAAGATTGCGAACATTATTCCTATTGATGACGCGGTTAAATATATGAAAGAAGCTATTGTAAAATCCTATGGCAAAAAAGGCGAAAAAGTTGTTAATATGAACTATTCCGCTGTTGACCAAGGTATTGAAAACGTAGTTAAAATTGATGTTCCCGCTTCTTGGGCAGATGCTGTTGATGCTGACGAGGCAGCAGCTACAATTGATAGACCTGAATTTATCAGAAAAGTTGTAGACCCTATAAACGCTCAAAAAGGTGATGATTTGCCTGTTTCCGCTTTCAAAGGTATTGAAGACGGTACATTCCAGCCTGGAACTTCAGCTTATGAAAAACGCGGCGTAGCAATCACAGTTCCTCAATGGAACGCTGATACTTGTATTCAGTGTAATCAATGTTCTTTTGTTTGTCCTCACGCTGCTATAAGACCGGTTCTTCTTACAGATGATGAAGTTTCAAACGCTCCTGAGGGCTTTGCTGTAAAAGACGGTATGAAAGGATACGAACAATATAAATTCAGAATCCAAGTTGATGTTATGGACTGTACAGGCTGCGGAAACTGTGCTCAGTCTTGTCCTGCAAACGCTAAAGCTGAAACTCTCGTTATGAAACCTCTTGAATCTCAAATGGAACAAGTTCCTAACTGGGATTATGTAATGACGCTTTCCCACAAAGAAAATCCTGTAGGAAAAACTTCTGTTAAAGGCAGTCAGTTCGAACAGCCTCTTCTTGAGTTCTCTGGTTCTTGTGCCGGCTGTGCCGAAACAGCTTACGCAAAACTTATTACCCAGTTGTTTGGCGATAGAATGTATATAGCAAACGCTACAGGCTGTTCTTCAATCTGGGGTGCTTCCGCTCCTGCCACACCTTATACAACAAACCATAAAGGACAAGGACCAGCTTGGGCAAACTCCTTATTTGAGGATAACGCTGAATTTGGTTTAGGTATGCATATGGCTGTTAAACAGCAGAGAGAACTTTTGAAAGAAAATGTAGAGGCTCTTATGGCAGCCGCTGAATCAGATGAAGTTAAATCAGCTTGTCAAGCTTGGATTGATACAATGTTTGACGGAGAAGCGTCAAAAGCTTCCTCCGAAAAGCTTGTTGAAGTTCTTTCAGCTTGTAACTGCGATAATGAAAACAAGAAATTTATTCTTGAAAACAAAGAACACCTTGTTAAAAAATCTCAGTGGATTCTTGGCGGCGACGGCTGGTCATATGACATCGGCTTTGGCGGCGTAGACCACGTTCTCGCTTCTGGTGAAGACGTAAATATTTTTGTATTTGATACAGAAGTTTACTCAAATACAGGCGGACAGGCTTCAAAAGCTACTCCAACAGCGGCGATAGCTAAATTTGCCGCTTCTGGAAAGAAAGTACGTAAAAAAGACCTTGGTATGATTGCTAAGAGTTATGGTTATGTATACGTTGCTCAGGTTTGTATGGGAGCTGATAAAAATCAGTTGTTAAAAGCTGTTCTTGAAGCCGAGGCATACAAAGGACCTTCATTAATAATCGCTTACTCACCTTGTATCAACCACGGTATCAATATGACAAATTCTCAGCTTGAGGCTAAAAAAGCTGTTGAATGCGGATATTGGCAGTTATATAGATACAACCCTGAAACAGAAGTATTTACTTTAGACTCTAAAGAACCAACTGGTGACTTTAAAGAATTTATTCAAGGTGAAGTTCGTTACACTTCTCTTAAGAGAGCATTCCCTGAAACAGCAGAAGAATTGTTTGATAAATGTGCGGAAGACGCTAAGAGAAGACTTGAAGGCTATAAAAAACTTGCTGGAAAATAATATTATTTTATTATTTATCTTTGCGTTATTTCAGTCTCAGCCAATGGGCAAAATGCCCATTGGCCTAAGGCTGATTTTTTATTAGACCTCCTCGGAAACTAGAAAATTGACGGATAAGAGCAGATTTTTTTAATAGGCGAAATTAAATTTTCGCACGTAATACTTGCAGTGGTATTTCAAGAAAATTTAATAAAGCATATTGGGAAAAGATGCGCTTAGATGGCATTTTTACTAGTCCGAGGAGGTCTATTATAAAGGAAGATTAAATTGTCAAAAAAAAATACATACCTTTTTTATATAGTAATCGCATTATATTGGTATAGTACCAATACATACATACCAATAATAACTCCCTACCTTGAAAGTATTAATATCGATTATTCAATGATAGGACTTATTATGAGTACTTATGGCCTTATGCAGGTTCTTCTTCAATTTCCGATAGGGCTTTTGTCAGATAAACTTAATAAAAGAAAAATTTTTGTGGTATTGGGTCTGCTCTTTTCAGCGCTAAGCTCAATGGGAATGTTTTTTACGGAAAATCCCTATATGCTTATGATTTTACGAGGTCTAACAGGTGTTGCCGGTTCCTCCTGGGTAATAATGACGATTCTTTTTTCAAGCTATTTCTCAAAAAGCGAGTCGGCAGGCAAAATCTCATTTTTAACGGCAGCTAATAACGCTGGTCAGCTTATAGCTATGCTCACAGCTGGAATTATATCAACTCTGTTTTCTTATAAAGGCACATTTTTCGCGGGAGCGGTAATAGGATTAATAGGAACTTTTTTAAGCCTTTTTATAAAAGAAAATAAAATCAATAAAAATAAAATACCAAAATTTAAAGACATACGCCTTCTTATAAAAGATAAAACCCTTATAATATGTGCCATATTGTGTCTTATAGTACAATTTATAGCCTTTGGAGCGACAAATACATTTACATCAGCTGTAGCGAAAAATATAGGCGCAACAGATATTGAACTTAGTATGATTTCTACAATAATGACAATCCCGCGTGTGCTGTCATCAATGCTTTGCGGATACCTTTTAATAAAAAAAGTAAAAAGCCGCGGCATAATAATGGCAAGTTTTTTAATAACTTCTCTTGCCTGCGTAATAACACCTTTTTCAACAAATATGACTATGCTCTACGTTGGAGCCTTTTTAACAGGTACAGGAACAGGTACAGCCTATGCCGTACTAATCGGAACCTGCACAAAAAATATTGCCGATGAGTTAAAATCTACGGCAATGGGAATATGTCAGACAATATTTTGTTTAGGAACATTTTTGGGTCCAATATTTATAGGAAATATAATTGAAATGTATAACATAACAGCCGGTTTTTTAATTTCAGCCATTCTTGCTTTAATAACAGCAACATATGTATTTATGATGAAAGATGAAAAATTATTTGAGAACTAAGGAAATACCGCATAATTCAAAAAATTATTTTTATTATCCTTTATGCGGTATTTCCCTGAATCATAGATTAAACAGTTCTATTAGTTTTTCATACATCAAAAAAGCCGATATTTCAAATTATATTAAAATACCGGCTTTTCTCTATTTTTTCAAATATAATATAATGTCAGAAATTTTATCATAATTTGTGGCATTATAAGGAATTGTACATCTTTTATCATTGTAAATATTATAATTTTCTATGCCAAAAAAACTAAAATTAGTATTTTTATCAACCTCAACCATAATTGTTTTTTCCTCTAATGTTCCCGAATCAACAACTAAAGTAATTTTTCTTTTATCCGCAGAATTTTCAATATCACTCACAAACTTAGGAATACTGTCAATCACATTATTCTTAATATCTATCCCCGAAATTCTTCTTTCAACTCCATTAATAACCTGATAGTCTTCCATAGATATAATTCTAAGAGTATCAGCGTCAGCAATAAAACGGCATATATATTTTCCATTATTTTCAACATTATAATTTTCTGAAAATCCATCAATAAGTTTTACATCAGCAATTTCTGTCTTAACATAATACTTTCCATTTTTCTCAACAGCAAAAATAACTTTCTCATTATCATTAAAAGTCCAAGCGACATCTATATCAGAGGGCAAATAATTATCTTTCTTGTCATCGTCAAAAATATAAGTAATAAAATACACTTCTCCATCAGAGTTTTTCTCATAACAAGCTTTACTGTTATAATAACCTTCAAAACTGCTATCTAATATATGAGATATAAGATTTCCTTCCGCGTCTTTTGAATATATTGAAATAACTTTCGTTCCATTCAAATAATTCTGCACTTTCTGAACAGAAGAATTATTCTCTAAAATTTTCATAGCTCTGTTAGCTTCCGATACATCTTTCATATCAAGAAAAACCTCGTCGCCATTTGTGGTATAAATCTCAACAGTTCTTTCTTCTTCGTCCCAGCCTACATAATTATCAAATAACTCAAAAATTCCTCTTATAGGAATCATTGTTCTTCCGTTTATAATCTGTGCCGGAGTATCAATTACAGCCGACACAACACCATTTTTATAAATATTTTTATCACCTATTTTAACTAAAACCATATCATTATTTTTTTTTATCAAAACATTTTTATTAACGCTGTCCCATTCAACATCACAATCCAAAACATCAAAAACACCTCTCAAAGGTATAAGAGTTCTCCCATTTTCAATAATAGGAAGCTGTTGCTGTTCAAAAACAACCGCATTATCATCAACTTTAACAATTACATTTGACTCTGCCCTGCAAATATAAGCACAGCCAAATGCCAAAATAGTTCCAATGAAAAAACCAATAAATTTCTTAAATATCATATTAATTCCTTCCCATAACCGCCATTTTCTTTTTGTTCTTTAATTCTAAGTTTCTTCAGCTTTTTATCTCTATACATTTTCTCATCGGCTCTTTTCAATACTGACACCAAGTTCATATCCTGACCGCCTATAAAACTATCATATCCGGCTGAAATGCTCATAAAAAAGCTTTTTCCCTCTTTATTATACTCATTTTCCCGCTGCTCAAGTTCCCCAAGCTTTCTCTCAACCTCACTGTCATTTGAAGCTTTCGTAACAACAGAGGTAAATTCATCTCCACCAATACGATATGTCGTTCCAATATCAGAAAACACGTCATTAATAATTTTACCCGCAGATTTAATATACTCGTCCCCCGCAAGATGTCCAAGATTATCATTAACAAACTTCAAATCATTAAGGTCAAAAATAAGTATATATATTTTTTCTTTATCAGCGTCATAATTTTCTTTAAGTCTGCTGTTCAAATAATCAACTTTTTCCTCATAAGCCGCCCTATTTTGCATTTTTGTAAGATTATCTGTATAAACAATCATTAGAAGTACACGATTAATGAAATTATAAAACAAAAATAACAATATAATAAAAAATACTAAAGTTATAATTACAAAATTGCTGATAACACTTGTAAATGATGTATCCGCAATATCTTTAACAATACTCGTGTCAACATCAAATCCCACAGCGCCAATAACTTTATTATTCACACCATAAATAGGATATATGTATTGTATGATACCGGTATCTGAAAAAAATCCCGGTTCATCAGATATTTTATCACACTCTTCCAAAAAAATAGAATTTGCTTTTTCAAACAAATCTTTATCAACAGCTTTTCCAATCATAGAAATTTGCTTATCCTCAAAATTTTTTTCGGCAAAGTCCAAATATACAATATTATCATCGTCAATTTTTTTCAGAGTATATATTTTATCAATATCATACCCATTCAAAAATTCTTTTAACAATCCCCTATTATTCTCAAATACACTATCCTCACTAATAATTCCCGCAACCTTGTTATACAAGTCGTCAGAATGAACGTTAATATGTTCATAATTTGAGTTAATTATAAATATATAACTTCCGATAATATTAATCATAAGCAAAATAAACATAAGAATAGCCGTAGTAATAAAAAATTTAAATTTTAAATTTTTATATAATTGCGAACCCATAAATACCACCTCAAAAACAGATAAAAACATTACTTTTGTATTATAACACATTTTGCCGAATAATTCAATTATAAATATTTATGGAATACGTTCGTTTCATAAATTTTTTTGATGTAAGAACATATCTTTTGGTAATTTAAAAACAATATAATTAGAATTAATTTAGCCGATAATTTTAAATTTTCTCCGGCAAAACGCAGTTTTGCCTTATAAAATTTAGGTCAAGCCTTTTTAATATGTGCCGCAAAGAAGTGCGGTCGGCGTAAGCCGATTTTTGGCGAAGCCAAAAACACTGATTAGCTTGT
>CAOJPS010000045.1 GCA_948441255.1 uncultured Eubacteriaceae bacterium
AGGCTTCGGCTATGCTCTCCCTCCGCTGCATTGCGAAAATAATTTTTGTCTAGTCTCCTTTTTTTCCATTTTCAAGTTGATTGACTATAAAAAGAAAAAATTCTATTTAATTTTTCAAAAATTGATTTCCGTGCTCGGAAACACCGACAAATTAAAAACAATTTTTGAATTGTGCGGTATTGCCTATAGTCGACTTAAACTGGAACAGTCTTTCTTCCACATCCAGTGAAAATAAAGGCTATCAATCCAATTAAAGCTATTGTAATAATAATAGGAGCTACAAAACTTCCATTATATAAAAAGGCGTTTCCATAAAGGTTTATAAGCAGTGCCGCAATATAGGCAAGCCCTGTCTGATAACAAATAGCGAAAGCCGTCCATTTAAAACTTGCCATTTCACGTCTTATAGCGCCTATCGCCGCGAAACAAGGAGCACAAAGAAGATTAAACACAAGGAAAGCATATGCGCTTACAACTGTAAAATCCGCCTGAAGCATAGACCATATTTCAACACCGTCTTCCGCGACTTCTTCAAATCCATAAAGCACACCAAAAGTCCCCACAACATTTTCCTTTGCCACAAGCCCCGTAACAGCGGCAACAGAAGCCTGCCAATGACCAAATCCCAAAGGCGCAAATAAAGGCGCGATTATACTGCCTATATCAGCAAGCATAGACTCTCCGGCGTCAACCATTTCAAATGACCAGTTAAATGTTTGTAATAACCAAATAATAGCGCAAGCGACAAAAATAATTGTACCAGCCTTTTTAATAAAAGCTTTTCCTCTGTCCCACATATGTATAAAAAGACCTTTGGCGGCAGGAATATGATATGCTGGCAATTCCATTACAAAAGGAGCTGGGTCACCGGAAAAAGCCGGCAGTCTTTTAAGCACAATACCAGAAAAAACAATAGCCGCGATTCCAATAAAATAAGCGGACGGCGCAACCCAGCTCTGTTCTGGGAACATAGCTCCGGCAATAAGAGCAATTATAGGGAGTTTAGCGCTGCAAGGTATAAATGTTGTAGTTATAATAGTAAGCCGCCTGTCGTTATTATTTTCTATAGTTCTTGAGGCCATTACTCCCGGAACTCCGCACCCGGTTCCTATAAGAACTGGTATAAATGATTTTCCGGAAAGTCCAAATTTTCTGAAAATTCTGTCCATAATAAAAGCTATTCTAGCCATATATCCACAGTCTTCAAGAATAGCAAGAAGAAAGAACAAAATAAGAATTTGAGGAACAAATCCCAAAACAGCGCCAACTCCTCCAATAATTCCATCAAGCACAAGCCCTTTCACCCAATCTGAAGCGCCAATACTGTCAAGAGCGGACTCAGCTAAAACAGGAATACCGGGAACCCACACACCATATTCAGCAGGGTCAGGTTCTTCCATATCAAGGGAAGTCTCAAAATCAGCCAAAGCTTCCTCATATTCCGTGCTTCCTATTCCAAAAAGGTGCCATCCATCGCCAAATACGCCATCATTTGCCCAATCCGTGCCTATCGTTCCAAGAGAAGTAACAGATATATAATATACAAACCACATTATCAAAGCAAATATAGGCAAAGCAAGGACACGGTTTGTAACAATTTTATCAATCTTATCAGATAAAGAAATTTTTTGTTTCAAATTTCTTTTAACTGTTTTCGAAACAATCTTTTCAATAAAAGAATACCTTTCGTTTGTAACTACGCTTTCTGTATCGTCATCAAATTTTTTTTCCGCTGATTTAACAATCTCATCAAGAACAGACTTTTCACTTTTATCTAATTTCAAATTTTCAAGTATCTTTTCATCATTTTCAAAAAGCTTTATAGCAAACCACCTTTTGCTTATAGAAAACTCTCTGTTTTTCAGCAATTCTTCTGTTTGTTCTATATATTGTTCAACCGAATTATCAAATATCTTAACATCAGTATTTTTATTTTTTTCACTAGCAGAAGCAACAGCTTTCCGGCAAACTTCTTTAAGTCCTGTCCCTTTAAGCGCCGATACCAAAACAACCGAACAGCCCAAACTTTTTTCCAGCTTCATAACATCTATTTTGTCGCCTTTTTTATTAACTATGTCCATCATATTCAAAGCTATAACTACAGGCAGACCAGTTTCTATAAGCTGTGTTGTCAAATAAAGATTTCTTTCAATATTTGAGCCATCAACAACATTCAAAATAACATCTGGTTTTTTTTCAATTATGTACTCCCTTGCGACAACTTCTTCAGAAGTATAAGGAGAAAGAGAATAAATTCCCGGCAAATCCATAATGATTACATCTTTATTCCATTTCAGCTTTGCCTCTTTTTCCTCAACAGTAACACCAGGGCGGTTTCCCACATATTCTGTACTTCCGGTAACAGCATTATACAAAGTTGTTTTTCCGCAATTTGGATTACCCGCAAGAGCTATTTTTATCATTTTTATTACCTCCGTTTAAAAATATATAAAAAATTATTTTTTTAATTTGCCGGTGTTTATAGTGAAAAAACTTAAAAAGAAGTAAAAAATTTATTTTACTCAAAAGTCTGCGAAGTGCTTCACAATTCGCTTACCGACTTTTGCCGCAGGCGAACGTAAAATATTTTTTTACCGTTATTCAAGTTCTTTCACTATATTTTACAATAATATTTTCAGCGTCAGCTTTTCTCAATGAAAGCTCATAACCCCTAACCGTCAATTCAATAGGGTCACCCAAAGGCGCAAATTTTCTTACAAATATAGAAGTACCTTTTGTAATCCCCATATCCATAATACGTCTTTTAAGGCTTCCTGTGCAGGATACTTTTTCAACCACAACTTCATCACCAGATTTTACATCTTTTAATGTTTTCATTTTCAGCATACCTCCTGTACAAATATTCTCATTGCCATAGCTTTGCTTATAGCAATCCTAGAATTTTTAACATTTATTATCACGTTTCCGTTCGACTCCGAAAGAACCGTCAGTTCTTCTCCTTTTATTATGCCAAGAGTTTCAAGAAACTTTTTTATATCATCTTTTCCCGTTATTTTCTGAACCATTTGAATTTTTCTTGTTTTAACCATAGCAAGCGGCATAAAATCACTCCTTTGAAAACAATTAGAATACAGCAACACAATTTTCTACAGCTTATCTAATTATCATAGGATAATTAGATTAACCTAAAGCAACATTCTTTGTATTATTAGTTTACTATACCTAACCCAATTTGTCAATACTAATTTTTTTAAAAAAATATATTGACAAGAAAAAAATAATATGATATAAAATTATTAACAAATTAGTTATAACCAACCTGCGTAATAATTTTTTTTATCCATATGTTAGTCAAAGCTAATTACGTCAGCCAGCAACTTTTTTTATAGTCAAAGGAGGCTAAATAAAAATGAGCATAATAATAATAGGCGGAAATGACCGAATGCATTCTCAATATAAAACCTTATGTAAAGAACATAATTGCAAAGTAAAGGTATTTACTCAAATGCCAGGAAAATTAAAAAATCAAATAGGACGTCCCGACCTTTTAATTTTATTCACAAATACAGTTTCCCATAAAATGGCGTCCTGTGCGATTCAAGAAGCCGCAAAAAATAATATCATTGTCGAGAGATGTCACAGCAGTTCCTCGTCAGCTTTAAAAAAAATTCTTTCTCAATATTGCTTTATAGTCAAATAAAAAGATTTCATAACAATGTTTAAAAATTAATTTCAAGGCAATACTCCTTTTATAATAAAAAAACAGAAAGGAGTATTTTTATGATTTCAAAAATAACAAAAAAGTTTTTCAGTCATTTATTTAAAGATAAAAAAATATTATTAGCTTCTATAATTTTAGGATTTTTATTCACCTCAGTAGTTACATACACAATAACTTACTCCGAAAGTATTCAAAGCGGAATAGCGAAAGAGGTTTTAAGATTTCACGTTTTGGCAAACAGCGACAAAGACTATGACCAAAAACTAAAACTGAAAGTACGTGACAATATTCTAGAAAAATACAAATCCCAGCTAACAAACTGCGAAACCGTTGAAGAAACAAAAAATTTTTTCAAAGAAAACATCAGCGATGTAATACACACCGCGAAAGAAACAATACTGCAAGAAGGCTTTGACTATGATGTAAAAGCCTTTGTAGGTAAATCCAAATTTCCCACAAAAACATATGGTGACGTTTCCTTTCCAGCGGGAGAATATGAAGCCCTTCGTATAGAAATAGGAAACGCGGAGGGAAAAAACTGGTGGTGTGTTATGTTTCCGCCTTTATGCTTTGTAGATGTTTCCCACAAAGAAATACCGCAGGAAGCAAAACAAGAATTAAAAAATATATTAACAGAGGAAGAATACGGAATTGTAGCTAATCCTAATGATAACACAAGCTTTAAAGTAAAATTTAAAATAGTTGAACTTTGTGAGGAGTTTTTTTCTTAAGGAAATACCGGCAAATTAAAAAATTATTTTTATTATCCTTTGTGCGGTGTTTCCTTAAAAACTCCTCATTAGAAATCCATTTTTCCCTACAAAATTTCGTGAACCGCTATGAAAATATATCTATTTTTTTCACAGACTCTTTTTGAAATTCCGTCAAAGCGTGAGAATATGTATTCAATGTCACAGCAATATCTTTATGCCCCAATACAGCGCTCAAAACCTTTATATTGATATTTTGCTCTATCGCTCTTGTAGAAAAAGTATGTCTTAAAGCGTGTACATTTAAAACCGGCACTTTTGCCCTTTCGCAGTATAATTTTAACTTTCTCCTTAATGTTGATGAATTTATATAATTGTAATCAGGACCATAAAAAACAAGATTATTTACATTTTTATCAAAATCTTGTTTTTCATATAAATTTTTAAGCAAACATTTAATTTTTTCACTTATAGGTACATACCTTTTTCCCGAAATAGTTTTTGTTCTGTTATGGATAACTACTTTTCCTTTAACATCAGCGGTAGTTTTGCATATATAAATCAAGTCTTCGTTAAAATCAACATCTTTCCAAGTCAAAGCCATCGCTTCTCCAACTCTAAGTCCCGTTCCCAAAAGAAAAACAAAAATATTGCCATAAAAATCTTTTTCACACTCCTGCACAAATTTTGTCTGTTCATCTTTTGTAAAAACCAAAACCTTTTTTTTATTTCCTGTTTTAGGAAGAGTCACGCCATAACAAGGATTTTTTCTTATTATATCTAAATCCCTCGCTTTATTCATCATAGCGTTAAATTTTTTAAATACAGAGGCTATATACCCGTCTGTCAGATTTTCATTTTTCAGATTATTTATATAATTCTGAATATTAATAGCGGTCAGGTCTTTAAGCTTTATATTCTTAAACGGTTCGGCAATTCTTGTCTTTATAATACGATAATACCGTTCATAAGTACTGTCCATAATCTCATTTTTTTTAAAATTGTCAAGCCAATACAATGCCCATTCGCCAACACACATTTCAGATGGTTCAATATAAGAATAGCTGTTTAACTCATATTTAATTTGAGTTATTTTTTTCAAAACCTCTTTTTTGGTTTTTCCGTAAAAAGATTTTCTTTTTAACTTACCTGTAAAAGAATCACGTCCCACTGTCACCTGTCCCACCCAATACCTGCCGTTATTATAAACTGTACCTTCCCCGTTTCCCTTAGATTTAGGTTTTGGCATAGTATCACTTCTTTAAAAAAATATATATTATATTATGAAATATTTCCGCAAATATAATAAAAAAAGCATTTTGTATCCACATACAAAACACTTTAGATGTACAAATAAATATATAATAGTAAACGTATACATTGTCAAAATCGGGGTGACAAGATTTGAACTTGCGACCTCTTGAACCCCATTCAAGCGCGCTACCAAGCTACGCCACACCCCGATATCTATTATATTTTCTCATATTTATATAAATTTGTCAATATATTTTTTACAATTTAACGTGAGTTCAATGAATTAATTAATAACAGCATACGTAAAATATAAAAAAGAAAAAAAGGAGAAATATATATATGTGTGGCATAACAGGCTTTTGTAATTTCAGCGCCGAATATTTAAAAAATAAAAATCATTGGGAAAACATACTTGTAAATATGAGAAAATCAATTTCAAGACGAGGCGACGATGAAACAGGAGAATATCTTGAAAATAATATAGGACTTGGGCACACCAGATTATCCATACGTGATTTAAAAACAGGAAAACAACCCATTATAAAAAACATAAACAGTAATAAATATGTAATAGTATATAATGGAGAAATATATAATACAGATGAACTTAAAACAGATTTATCAAAAAAAGGATATACTTTCACCACCACAACAGATACAGAAATTATATTGCTCCTATACATTGAATATGGAGAAGACAGTGTTAAAATGCTCAATGGAATATTTTCCTTTGGTATATGGGATGGATATAAAAACAAACTTCTTTTATTCCGTGACCGTTCAGGAATAAAACCGCTCTTTTATACAATTAACAACGGCACTCTTGTTTTTGGTTCAGAAATCAAATCATTATTTTGTTTTCCAAATATCAAAGCCGAAATTGATTTAAACAGCTTCAGAGAAATCATAGGAATAGGACCGGCAAGAACAGCGGGAAACGGCGTTTTCAAAAATATTTATGAAATAAAGCCCGGAAACTTCGGAATATTCTCACCCAATGGTTTTAACGAGTTTGAATACTGGAAGCTAATAAGCAAACCACACACCGAAAATTATGAGGAAACAGTTGAACATACCTCACATTTAATTAAAAACGCTGTTGAAAGTCAAATGGTTTCAGACGTTCCCGTATGCACATTTCTGTCAGGAGGAGTAGACTCCAGCATAGTGACAGCCCTGGCTGCCAATTTCTTAAAAAATCAAGGAAAGACCTTAAACACATTTTCATTTGATTTTGAGAAAAACGATATATACTTCAAATCCAACGCCTTTCAGCCTGAACAGGATAGACCCTATGTAGATAAAATGCTTTGCCACTACAGCGTCAACCACACTTATTTGATGTGCAAAGAAGCCGATTTGGCAGAACTGCTCTTTGACGCCGTTGACGCGAAAGACCTCCCTGGTATGGCTGATATAGACGCTTCACTTCTGTATTTCTGCAAGTTAGTCAAAGAACATAACAAAGTTGCTCTTACAGGAGAATGCGCTGACGAGATATTCGGAGGTTATCCTTGGTTTCATAAAAAAGAGGCATTTGAAAGCAAAACATTTCCCTGGTCTATGGATTTAGAAGCGAGAACCTTTTTGTTTGATGAGAATTTTATAAAAAAGCTCGAACTCCGAGATTATATTGATAAAAGATATAATGAATCAATAAAACAAGTTCCAGAGTTCGATGAGGATTCTCCTGAAGAAAAAAGAAGACGTGAGATTTCTTTTTTAAACCAAAAATGGTTTATGACAACGCTGCTCGACAGAATGGACAGAACTTCAATGTACTCAGGACTTGAAGCGAGGGTTCCCTTTGCGGACCATAGAATTATAGAATATATATGGAATGTACCGTGGGAATTTAAATGCGGAAACAGAGATATTGTAAAAGGACTTTTAAGAGACGCCTGCAAAGGACTTTTACCAGAAGAACTATTATGGAGGAAAAAAAGTCCTTATCCAAAAACTTATAATCCCGAATATGAGAATATATTAAAAAATAAAATCAGAGAAATTTTAAGTAATAGTGATTCTCCGATACTCCCTATCATAAACAAAGAAAAATTACTTGAGTTTATCAAACTTCCCTCAAATTATGGAAAACCATTTTTCGGTCAGCTTATGGCAGGACCTCAAATGCTTGCCTATATCATTCAAATCAACTATTGGCTCAAAAAATACAGCGATAAAATTATATTTAATTAACGTGAGTTCGATAAAATTTTATAATTAATGGAACCTTTTTCTTTCGCAAAGGCTGGTCGCAAACTCCACAAACATAGTCAGTGCTTTTGGCTTTGCCAAAAGCCGGCTTACGCCGTCCGCACTTCTTTGCGGCACATATTAAAAAAAGTTTGACAAAAACTTTTGTGCGAAACTACGTTTCGCTGAGTTTTATCGTAATTTTTCGTCCAACTTACGTTAATTAAAATCAAAGCCTTGAGGCTAAATACATTTAATCCTCAAGGCTTTTTTATAGTCAATCTTGACTCCATCATCCGCTATATTTAATAATAATCATTTCAACACCAAGCTTATCATTTATTTTTCCCGTCTTTATATTTATATCACATTCAAGACAATCTTCAAGAGCCTGCAAAAGAACCTTTTTTTTAAAATTTTTAGACTGTGCAAGACATTGAGCCACAACAAACTCTCTTTGATTTATTTTTTTTGCTATATCCGCTTTATACACGCCTTTTTCTGAAAGATACTTACTTTGAAGAATAAGTCTAAACTGCCTTGCAATCATAGCCAAAATCATAAGCGGTGATTCTTTCATTAAAATCATATTATTATAAATATCAAGAGCGGTTTGAGTTTTTTTATTTCCTATAGCGTCCACCATATTAAAAATTCTAACCTCAAGAGATTTTATACATATATCGTCAATATCCTTTTCAGAAACAACACCTTTTCCTATATAAGCGGACAATTTTTCGATTTCGGCAAAAGCGGCCTCCATACCTGTATTAATATTTCTTATAAAGTAAGAAATAACACCGCTTTTTATTTTAAGCCCTTTTTCTTCGGCAATTTTCCCAACCCAAGTCATCATTTCCTTTTCAGATGGAACTTTACATTCCACCGAAGTTCCATTAGCGGAAACTGACTTATATAATTTACCTCTCTTGTCAACCTTGTCCTCCAAAAAAATCAAAACTAAGGAATCTGGTATATTTTTAACATACTCCGCAAGTTTCTCACTGTTTTCTTTGTTCCCCTGAACAAACAATTCACTGTCTTTAACAATAATAAGCCTAAAATCATTCATAAAAGGAACTGTTTCACAAGCCGCCGAAATTTTAAGCCACTCTATTTTCTTCTCCTGAAAAACATCAAGATTCATAGTTTCCGAGCCTGCTGGAATAACAGCTTTTTTAATATCGTCAGCATATTTCTTCTTTAAATAATTTTCATCTCCAAAAAACAAATATACTCTTTTAAAATTTCTATTTTTAATATCATCATTTATTGACCGCAAATTAATTACCTCACTTCATACATCTATAAAAAATACTATTTCCATCCGAATATATTTCAACAGCGCCTTTTTCGTGTGTATTCAAAACCTCAATATTTCTTTCCCCAAATTTTTCCACAACAGATTTCGCCGGCTGACCATATATGCTAAAATTACCGGCGGAAACTATAGCAAGCTTAGGAGAAACCTTATCAATAAACTCATCACAATTTGAATATTTAGAACCGTGATGAGCAAGTTTCAAAACATCAGCGTTAATATTCTTGCCGCTATTAATAATTTTCTTTTCACATTCCTCATCTATATCACCGGTAAACAGAAACGAGTTATTTCCAAAAACAACTTTTAAAACAAGAGAAGACGCGTTTCCTTCCACTTCCAAATCATTAAAGGGATAAATACAATCAATAGAAATCCCGCCATAAAAATCAATAACATCATCTCCTCTTATCTTGCGCATATTCACATTCTTTTCAAATGCTTTCTCACACAGAATTTTATATAAATCATTTTCTTCTTCCTCATTTGAAATATAAATTGTTTCAACATTAACACAATCCAAAATCTCAATAATTCCCTTAACGTGGTCAGAATCAAAATGAGTAACAAACACAGCGCTCACATCGTCAATGCCCATATATTTCAAATAAGGAAAAAGAACGTTAACGCCTGTATCATCTCCCAAATTTCTATCATAACTCCCTCCGCCGTCAATAACAAAGCATTCGTCACCATAATTACAGACAAAACAATCTCCCTGACCCACATCAAGCATCGTAATTTTCAGTTTCTCATTTGCCCCGCCAAAAATTACAAAAAGAAAAACCACAAAAAACACGGAAAAAACAAAAAATTTTAATCTTATAAACTTATATAGACAAAGAGCGAAAAACAAAACAATCAATAAATAAGAAATCAATACAGCTATATTGGGTTTTCCAAGCGAAACATATGTAAAAGGAATGTCATAAATAAGCTCGCAGACAAACTCATACATTTTTAAAATCAAATAGACTGGAGCAGCGAAAAATTTCGCCAAACTCAATGAGAAAAGACCAAAAATCCCTGAAACAAATCCAAAGAAAATAACAATTCCAGCAAACGGAAGTATAATTAAATTGGCAAATATATCAATAACGTTAAAACCATAAAAGTGAAACCACATAACAGCTCTTGAGATAAAATTGACACTAATCGCTGAAGAAAGTATTTCAGAACCTGATTTACTAATCTTTTTATTTAAAAATTCTTCTATAGGTTCCGAAAAAATAATAATAGAAAGAACGGCACTAAAAGAATATTGAAATCCTGGGTCAAATAAATATAACGGACGAAAAAACAAAATAATAAAACAAGAAACAGCGAGAGAATTTAAAACATCATTTTCTCTATAAATAAATTTTCCAAAAATATAAATTAAAAACATACAGACAGCCCTGACAACAGAAACGCCTGCTCCAGTGAAAATACAATACACAATTACAAAAAGCGCCGCTGAAATTTTACCATATCTTTTATGAATTTTTTCTGAGAAAAATAAAACAATATATGAAAGTATATGAATATGCAAACCTGAAATAGCTATTATATGATAAACACCAGCGTTGCTGAACAAATTTTTTGTATAGTCCGACAAATCCGACCTGTCTCCCACAACCATAGCCTTAATCAAAGAGGCTTCTTGTTCCGGCAAAATATTGTCATAGACATTTGATATATCAGTGTTAAGTTTTCCGAGAAATATTTTTAAATTATTTTCCTCTCCCACTTTATCTGCTGTTTTGGGATACATTTTATACTCAATATTTCTTGTCTTATAATAAAGCTTTTCATCAAATCCTCCAGAATTTCTCAAACCGCTCAAAGAATATAACTTTCCAGACAACTCAATCTTATCACCAATATTAAAACGTTTCTCATTATCCAATGTAACTTTTATTCCAATAGGTTTTTCTGATTTTTTATCTTCATACAACAGCGTTTCTGTTTCAGCAAAAATAGTATATCTTGTATCATACTCGCTTCCAATTTCATAAACTACGGCAAAAACGGTAACTTCCTCACCATCCGAAACTGCCTTTTCAAATATATCATCTGAAGGATATAAAAAGACCATTATCCGAACACAGCCAATAACAATTAAAACAGGCAAAACAAGTATATATGCGTATTTGTATTTTCTGTAAAGAACCATAGCAACAACCGTGACAGCCATCACAGAAAACACAATACACATCATAGACTTGGAAAAATAACCGATTAAAATGCCCAATATAAGAACCGCGGTAAAAACACAACATATACGTTTCATAATAACGCAAACTAATCTTCTTTTATAATACGGCTTTCATCTCTCTCAAAAGTTTTGCTGAAATCAACATGTCCGGCAAGAGAAGTTTCCTTAACACCATCAACAAGAAACTGAACCTGTTTAACATAGTCAAGTTCTGTCAAAGAATTTACAATAGAATATATTGTAAGAAGTTCTCCTGAAGAACCGCCGTTATGCTGGGAAATAAAATCCTTTGAAACATCAACATAGCAAATACCGCCTTCTGTATTTATATTATTAATCTTTGTTTCAGGAGGAATAACAGCAACCAAACTTTCATTTTGAGGACCTTTAATAAGTTCCTCAACTATTTTTCTCTCAACACTCTGAGTTTCGTTAATCTCAATATTTCTTTCTTCTTCCGAAAGTCCCATAGCGTTTTCGTCAGAAAAATAAAGTTTAACAATTTTGTTATCAGTTTTATAAGGAGCGATTGACGGATTAATTTCAAGATTTTCATCTTTTATATCCTCAACAACCTCTCCATTTGTCCTTTCAATTTTACTGCCTTCAACAATTATATCAACGCTATCTACAAACTCTATTTCTGTAAGAGTTTTAACAATAGCGCCTCTGCAGGCAAGTTCCTGACTTTCTGACAATTCGTTATACTCTTTCGAGAAATTCACCTCAACATTACCCCTTCCATTCTCAGTTTCCTTAAATTTGCAATTAACTGATATATTCTCCGGAATAGCGGATGTTAGGGCGGTATTTTTCGGACCTTTCAAAAACTCAGTTATAACAGCGTTAATATATTCTTCCTTTTTATTTTGGCTTAAAAGCTCTGTTCCATTTTCAATATTTCGTTTTTCCGAAACAATCTCATTTGTAGAAGAATTTAAAAAATAAACATTTCTGCCAATATCTTCATAATCTGTGGATTTACTAATAAAACTTGAAATCAAAATAAAAGCTAAGGCACACAAAAGCAAAGTAGTACCAAATATCAAAATCTTTTTATTTTTTAAATTCCGACTGATTTTATTCATTATAAACAGCCTCCTTTGTTAATTTTCACTATATTTAATAGGCAATCTCACAATAAAAGTAGCGCCTTCATTTTCTCTGCTATTAATTTTTATACTTCCGTTATGAAGTATAACAGAGGAATGAGTAATAGCAAGTCCAAGACCTGTACCTCCAGTTTCCCTATCCCTCGTTTTATCAACCCGATAAAATCTTTTAAAGACCTTGCTCTGTTCTTCCTCATTTATTCCAATACCTGTATCCTGAACAGTAATAAAACAATTTTGGTGGTCACCATCAACAATAACTGTAACCGTTCCGCCCGCCGGCGTATATTTTATTCCATTTTCAATAAGATTTGACAAAGCCAGCGTAAGTTTAACCTCATCACCCTCAATAATCATATTTTTATTATTTTCATATACAAGTTCAATATTTTTTCTTTCTGCCAAAGGATAAAGTCTTTTAAGTATATCCTCTGTCATTTTGTTCATATCCGTTTCTTTAATATTCAATCCTGCCTCTTTATGGTCAAGTTTAACCAATTCAAGAAGGTCGTTTATTATATTGGTCATTCTGTCAACTTCCGAGTTTATGTCCTGAAAAAATTCCCTATACATTTCTATAGGCATTTCTTCCTGCAATAAAATAGATTCACTAAGTACCTTAATCGAACTCAAAGGAGTTTTAAGTTCATGAGAAACGTTTGAAACAAATTCTTGTCTTGATGTTTCAATAGATTCCAGCTGAGACGTCATATTATTAAAAGCCTCTCCAAGCTGTGAATATTCATCGTGTCCCGAAACCTCAATTCTCTGGTGAAGCTGACCATCAGTAATTTTCTGAATAACCTTTAAAATATTTTTCAAAGGACCAATAAAAACCTGAGTTGTAAAAAAAACAATACAAGCGACAATTATACAAATTCCCAATGTAACAATAAACCACTTTGAGTTGACCTCCTCAAGCAGGTCATTAACCTCCTCAAAAGAAGAAACAAGAAGTACAACTCCAATTTTTTTAGAATTATTGTCCTCAATATAAGCCGTGGCATAAATAACGCCTTCATCTTCCCTAAGATTGGCAACATCCGTACCATTTAAAGCCGATATAACCTCCGGCATAGCATAAACTTTTCCAACCTCTGTTTTATTTGAGTCCTTAACAACAAATCCCTTATTGTCCAATATAAGAATTCTAATTGATTCCTCATTGCTTTTTTCCTCAAGTTCATTATCAAACATACGGCCTTTAATTTCATCAGTAAGATAATTTCCCTTTTGTATACTTCCCGCTATTATATTAGCCTGATTTAAAAGTTCTTTTTCTTTTGTTTCTTTAAAATACATTTTTAAAGTATCAGATGTAGTATATGAAAAAAAGAAAAGAGGAATTAAGCTTACAATAAAATATAAAATAAAAAGCTTCCATCTGATACTAAAATATCTTTTTTTATTAAATTTACTTAAAATAATAACCAACTCCCCATTTAGTCAAAATATATTGAGGCTCACTTGGATTCAACTCAATTTTCTCTCTAAGTCTTCTAACGTGGACATCAACAGCTCTGGCGTCCCCAGGATATCCCTTTCCCCAAATAGTATCAAGAAGATTGTCACGGCTGTATACCTTACCGGGGTTTTTCATAAACAAAGCAAGCAAATCAAATTCTTTAGCGGTAAGATTAGCCTCTTTTTCCTCTATAAAAGCTCTTCTTGACTCAACGTCTATCTCTATTCCTCTTATTTTAATTCTATTTGTTTTAATCTCACTAACAGAAACTTTTCTGACGCTTCTTCTAAGTATCGCTTTCATTCTGGCTTTAAGCTCAAGAATATTAAAAGGTTTTGTAATATAAT
>CAOJPS010000046.1 GCA_948441255.1 uncultured Eubacteriaceae bacterium
ATAATTATTTTTGTAAATTTAATTTTATAAGTTTATATGCAATCCATTTTTTCTATAAAAACTCGTATTTTGAATATTATATTTATAAATACAATACTCAATTACTTAATATAAAAGTTTTTTAATTTAGAGTGATAAAAATTGTAATATTGATTTTCTCCTTTATAATTATTTATTTTGTAGGTAGATTTAAGAAGAAATATTTATATTATAGCACCACTTTACAGATTTTTAGAAGTTACCCTTTTTTTATCTTTTCTTTATAATTTCTTTATAATTTCTTTTTATTTTTTTCTTGACATTTTACCAAATTGTTTATTAGGTTATTGAGGATAAAATAAATAATTTTTCATAATCTATTTTTGTAAATTAAGAAATTTAAACCAAAACATCTCAATAAATATAAAATAAATTTATATTTTGCATAAATTTAACATATTTTACTACTTGAATAACATATTATATTTATTCTATCAATAATTTTTTCTCATTCCAAAATTTTTTTTCATCTTCTGAACATTCTTCTATGACTATAGTTTTTGAATTTAAATCAACTTTTACAGTTTTTAAATATTCCAATCCAAGTAAATTGCAAAAGATATTATCTTCCCAATAAAAACTATTGTTTTTAATAAAAGGATTCATCTGATTGATTATCCCTTTTATTAATTCCCCATTATTTAAATAGTAATATTTATCATTATTTGAGAATACTTTTGCTATTTTTATTTCTTTATTTCCATACCAAAATGTAATTGATTTGTTTTTCGGATTCCATATAACTTCTTTTCCACTTAACATTTCAAGCACAGGTCTTAATTTTACAATAAATCTATCTTTATAAAAAATAACATTATCTCCTAAAACATTTTTTCCATCAATGATAATCTTTCCTGCTTGTTTTTTAAAGAGTTTCTGAAATTCTTCTACAGAATAGATAACATTATTGTAATCATAGGTATCTGAAAAATTGCCAAATGTTAATGTATCAAGTATATTTTCATCCATTTCCATAATATATATATTGTTATTTGTCTTTATCCATATAATCATAGGATAATAGCCATTTTTATCAAGAATAATAGCTCTATCTTCTATAACATCATAAATATTATTTCTATTTAATATATTTTGTAAATTTTCTATACATACATAATCCAAAAGTTCATTAGTATATTTTAAATAATTTGTCGTTTCAGCGTTATATACATAAAAGTCTTTATAATTTACAACACTGTATTTAATATATGTTTTTTGACCATTATTAATGGATTGTTCTAAACAAGTTTCAAGTAATGTTATTTTATCAATAGGTTTATTTTTTATTGAATTTAAAAAAACAATTGTAGGAGTTTCAATAAAGTTTTCATAACATATTTCATCCATTAAATATAAGAGAATATTCTTTTTATTCTTATCATAAAAATATTTATATTCTTCTTCTTTTTCCTCTATGTCACTCCAAATGTCATATTCAGCTAATTTATCCGCTATATTATTTTTATAACTAAAATCAATTTCATTGTTCATATTTTTTTTATCATATATTTTATCATCAGCTATAATTAATATACTAAAAAAAATAATGATATAGTAGTAATAATAAAAAAAATCTATTCATAAAAAATCCTCCATAAAGTAAGTTTTAAATTTCTGCTGTCCTCTGTTTCGGCAATTATACTATTTCCCTTTCAGGCATAATAAACTACTCTGTCATATACATTTCTTTTTAATAGTAATCCATCCAGTCTGTATAAATAACTATCATCATTATCCTATGAACATACATATATCAGTTCACTAAATCTATAGTACATCACTTTACAGATATTCAAAATTGTTATTATATATTGAATGAAATAAGTATTAGAACTACTAAATGTATTATCTAAATTAAAAATCTGTAAAGTGGTGTAAATAACTTAATTTATGAGATAATTTATAAATTAAATCCAATCCAAGCATGTAAAATTTAATCTTGAATATTTTTCTACAATAGTTTCTTCTATATTGTTTTTATAATCATATATGACTAATTCTTTACCAATATAACCCCATTTGACTCCAAATATAGAATCTATAATTGTACAAAAATAAATATTTATAATATTAAAAATATTAGGATTTTTATCTTTTACCAATAATAAATAATTTCCATCAGGTGATAATAAATATTCTGTTAGAATACTACTTATTTTCCATTCATTACCGTTTTTTATATCCTTAATTATAATATAAATCATGTTATCTTCTATTTTTTGATAAGCAATAACATTTCCATTTTTAGATATCTTAGGCTTATAACCAGATGTTATATATTTCGTCTCTTTATTATTTAAATTTATTTCATATATTTTATTATACTCGTCTGAATAATAAAGTACATTAGTATCCGAACTATATGAATAATTATTTCCTTCAATATTAGATGCCAATATTTCGCTTTTTTTAGATTTTATATTGTATAAAATTAATTCATTGTTTTTTATAAAAGTTATATAATTATCATTAATATATTTTACATAATCAAAATCTTCAGAATATAGTTCACATAATAAAGTTTTTTTCATTGTTATTATGTTGTATAAATATACATTTTTGCCTAAATGTAAAATTAACAAATCTTTATTTCCTGCAAAACTAACATCATTTCCCATAATAGAATAATCAAAATATATTTTCTCATTTGTAGCTATATCAATCATAACAGCTTTTTCTACATCGTTTTCATCACCTGTAAGTATATAGCCCTTAATCTGAGTGACATCGAATTTTAAATTTATATAGGTAAAAACAATTATAAATATAAGAAAAATTAATATACTTAATTTGACATATATTTTTTTCAAGTAAAATTCCTCCTGTAAAAATTTGTAGTTTTTTTTTGCAAACCAATAAAAGAATTTTTTAGTATGCAAAATTTTGTTAAAATTTTCATCTATATTCTTTTATTGATTTGCTATAATATGTCAATATTATTTTAACATTTGGTATGTTTTTATTTGTAACCACTCATCTTTATCTCTATAATATACACTTGTATTATTGTATGATTTGTTAGGTGAGACTTTACTATAATCATAAAAAAGACCAGCAGCTTCAACAATACTTTTTGTATGTGTATCACAATTATTAGAAAATAAATTATATGTGCCTGGATTAACAAACAGATCTGCTATTTTATTAAATGCATTTCCTCCCTGCATATAATTAATTTCAACGGAAAAACTATCATTAAAGTATTCGTTTCTTAAATGACCATTATTAGATACAATATTTTTTATTTCATTGTTTAATAATTTACCCCATTCACCATTATTTTTATATACAGATATTCTTGTTTCACCTTCATCAACAGGGGCTCCGTCCTTTGAAAAGTATCCAAACAGAACTGCCTGATTCTCTTTATTTACAAGCATAACTTCTGTATGACCAGCAATTATCGCAGCATCTCTATTAACAAATATAACAATTCTGTTTATTGTTGATGTACTAAAATTTCTTATAAAATCAGCTGTTTTTTCTATAGTACCTCTGTCTCTATTATTTGCTAATTTCCAAGATTGTGATAATCCGCCATTTCCATCCATATTAATTCCATTTAATATCATTTGTTTGGCTTTATTAAGTTTTTCATCACCTTTTTTGGATTTTCCTGTAGGATCCACAAACATAACCGGATTATTATCGCAATACACATACCAATTAAGTCCATCTCTTGCGGGATCTTCTGTAGTAAACCTACCCGTACTCGGATTGTAAATCCTTGCCCTTAAATATATGCCGTTTAACAAAGAATCGCTGTATTCGCCGCAGTAGCCAAACGGATTATTTGAGTTTGCCCCTGAGGAACTTTGATTTCCAAAAGTGTCATAAGTATATCGTGTTGTTGCTGTTCCGCTACTATTTGCAAGGGCACTTATATCTCCATGACCATTTAAAAGATAATAATAACCATCTCTTGATTTTATCAGTCCCAAGCCTCTTGTATATACTTTATTTGCTCCGTTTTCGTCTATTTCGGCAATTATATTATTTCCCTGCCAAGCGTAATAAGTATCGTCATATTCATCCCTTTTAAACATCAGTCCATCCGGTCTGTAAAAATAACTAATATCATCATTACCCTGACCGTACACACGTGTAAGTTCATTAAATCCATTGTACACAAAGGTTCTTGAACCTTTTTCAGAATCGCTGAGTGAGTTACTTATAGCGAATTTAAATTCACTTTCTGAATTATCACCGATTTTATCATATGTTATTAGTGTTTGATTACCATTAAAATCATAATAATAATTATTATCACTTCTTTCAGCCTTACCCTTTTCATTTGTCGTTTCTCTCGTCAGTCTGTTATAAACGTCATAATTATAATAAGTATTATAATTTTTGTTTCCCGATACAGTAAGCCTTGTTCTGTTTCCCGACAGGTCATAGGTGTAATTTTTCTTTTCTTTGCCTGCTGTTTCGCTAATCAGCCTGCCATACAAGTCATAATTATAAGTTGTTACAGCTCCGTTGTCAGTCTTTGTTTTCTGATTTCCGTCGTTATAATAGGTGTAGCTGTGAGAATCTAAAACGGCAGTACCATTTTTACTCTGAACACTTTTAACAAGTCCGGCATAATTATAATCATATGCTGTCACAACATTGTTTCCATAAATTGTTTTTTCAAGATTTCCGTTTAAATCATAACTGTATGCGACAACTTGTTTTCCGTTCTCATATACCTTGTCAAGCTGTCCCTTAGCTGTATATGTGTAAGTATTTTCAGCCACCTGAGTATTGTCGTTTTTATACTTAAAGGAATTAAGAAAATTCTTTCCGTCATAAGTATATTCATTTATGAAAGATTTTCCATCAAGAGAGCTTTTCTCATAAATAAGGTTTCCTCTTGCGTCATATTTATAATTTAATTCAGCGTTTCCGTATTTCTCTTTAACTTTCGCGCCGGTTAAAGCGTATTCAGCTGTCTTTTCCAAGTCCCCTGTTTTCTGACTTTTAAGCCTGTTAAGTCCGTCATAACTGTAAGTTATAACATTTCCGTTTCTGTCGGTCTTTTGGAATAAGTTTCCATTAACATCATACTCATATTTTTCAATACAATGTTCAGGAAAAACAGTTATAGCCGCGTCAGGTGTATACTTGGTTTCATTCGGCACAGTTATTAAATAAGTAAGCCTGTTAAGATTGTCATATTTGTAAATAGTTTTGCTTAAAGCGTTTCCTGTAGTCATAGAGGTTTTATTACCAACTTTATCATAAGTATATGTTGTCACATTCGCCTCTTTGTTGCCCTGCGCTGTTACTGTCACCGGAAGTCCGATTTCATTATAAGTATATTCTGTAACGCTGTTTCCGGCGTTTCCTCCCACAACGGTTTCTTTCAGAACATTTCCCGTCTTGTCGGTTTCATATTCCTTAACCATATTCTGTCCATTGTCTAATGGAATTGTAACAGATTTCAGCATATCTGTAAAGCCTTTATAAGTGTATTGAGTGAAATAGTTTCCAGCGATTCCTTTTGGAGTGTATTCTTTTACAAGTCTTCCAAGTCCGTCATATTCTTTTTTGCTTGTCACTCCTGTGCTGTCAGTTTGACTTACTACATTTCCGGCAGGGTCATATTCATAGGTTATATAATATCCGGCATACGGACTTTCTTTAATCATATTTCCTAAAGCGTCGTATTCATATGATTTTTTTACTCCGCCGCATTCCTGGCTTATAGTATTTCCATTATAGTCTGTTACTGTTTTTGTAGTTATACTTTGTGTGTTTGTTCCGTCGCCTTTTACAACGCTCGTTACAACATTTCCTGTAGCATTTGTTCCACTTGGCAGATTTTTTGTATACTGGGATACATTTTCCATACCATATGACATTGTTTCGTTATATATCTCTTTTCCGTTTTCTAAAGTGATTTTTGAAACAGGTCTGCACGCCGAATCATAAGCATATGATGTTACGGTTTTGCCATCGGGTGATGTTTCTTTTATAAGACAGAAGTTTTTATAGTCATACTCACATTTTTTCAAAAGTGAGTTTCCTGCTCTGACTTCTTCAAGATTTCCAAAACAGTCATAATCATAGGTTACAGCATTTCCGTTTTCGTCCGTTAATGTTATTTTATTAGCAATATAATCAAAAACACTGCTTTTAGTGCCACCCTGAGGATTGGTGACTTTAGTTAAATTGCCTCTCCAATCATATTCATACTGCGTTTTGCGACCTTCGCCGTCTGTCATACTTGTTACATTTCCCATTATATCGTAAGTATATTTTGTTTCTATATACTCTCCGTTTGGCAGTTCTGTTTTTACCAAAGTCGGTGAAGTTGTTCCGCTGTAAGTATATGTTGTTGTCAGTCCTTTTGTATTATTGCTGACATAATCAACTTTTCCGGATATTCTTCCATCAGTATTATACGAATAGTCTGTTTTGCTCTTGAATATTAATGAACCGTTCTTTTCCTCGTAAGTTTCTTTTGATGTAAGATATTTTTCATCACTGCTATAATAATTCTTTACAACAATTTTTGAGTTATCACTTATTTTGAAAGTTTCAGCGTTCGGTTTTCCGTACTTTGTAAATCTTTTTGTGGTAGACGAAATATAAGAAGGGTTAGCAGAATATTCTGTTTCTTCAGGATAACTTTTTGATGAAATCAGAAGTTTAGTTTCAGACTGATAATTATAATTATCCTCGTGATAATAAACAGGTTTCTTTTTATCTATTTTAAATTCGACTCTCATATTATCGTCAACATTCGCGACAGCCGTACCTTTCTGTGTCGTCACTTTTTCCGGAATATCACTGTATATATCCTCATATCCGGCAGTTTTAAAAGCATATCTTTCATTGTACAAAAAGTAATACGGTTTTTCTCTGTATACCTGTCTTGGTATCGGATAGGTATATTCTTTTGTCTCTATTGTTTTTGTGTTATCGCTGTCTGTATATACAAAATATTCAGCTGTTTTTTGTCCCCGGGGATTGAAATCTATTTCTGTATACGCGTTTGGATTTCTGCTTGTTTTTACTCTTCTGAAAAATCTTCTGCCGCTTTGTGAACCGCTGTAATCCAACGTACTGTAAGTTTCCCAATAGTAATTTTTGCTGTCTTTATAATATGATATTTTAGATATTCTTTCCGAACAGCCAAGTCCGTAAGGAGCTACCTTATAATCATATAAAGTTTCATCATCATCTTTTTGTCTTTCCTGTTGATTAAAGTATTCGTCATTTTCATATTCATATGTTATATACATATTTGTCGGCATTGTAACTTTAACTAATAACGCGCTTGAGTAAACTTCTTCTTTAAGCTCATAATTAAACCTTTCGTCCTTGTTGCTGTTGTTTACTTCTGTTCCTTTTATCTGTTCATAATGACATTCAATACATCCCGATGTTTTTTTCATATCAAAAACTGTTGTTAATGATTTGCCGTTTTTGCTCTCGGTTTTTGTTACTCTATAATTTCCTGATGATATGTTTGGATTAGAATTTGTATATGATATAACTTTTCCGTCAGGGAGAATTATTTGCTTTATCTCACTATAAGAGCCATCTGTAAAAGTAACTTTTACTTCACGATTTAAAGTATCTTTTATTATCAGAGAACCGCTGCCATTGTAATCAAAAGTTATTTGATTTCCAAGAAAATCTTCTCTGAATAATAAAAGTCCTTTTTCATCGAAATAATCTTTTTTTCCATCTTGATACAATACCGTATATTTTGAGTTTCTTCCTCCGGCGTGGTCTTTATCATATACAACTTTCGCTTCCTGCGCCCATTTAACATCGCTGTAAGCGTAATCGTCAAGATAAAGATAGCCGGTATCGCCTTTTTCACTGTATATTGATTCCATTGACGCTTTAAACTCACGACCATCGTCAAGCATTATGTAGCCCGGAGATTTATCGTCTTTATCCAATGACGGCACTTTGCCAATATCATAAAAACATCCGCTTGTCATTCTTGGGATATTTAACGTCCAGCCTCCCATTTCTATAGCGTCATAACCGTTTATAACAGTCATATACATTTTTCTTCTTGAATTATATTCATAAAATAAATTTAAATCAAGACCATTAAGACCCTCAAGATTTATTATATCATCGTGATAAGACACCGCACCGGAAAGCACATCGACATTCTCAAACATACCCGGCACATAATCACAAGGAGCCTTTTGCGGCAGCGACTCATTATCATCGGCTGACGATGATAAACTTATTCCGAGTTCTTCCTCCGCCTGATTTATTTTTTCCTCCGCTTCTTCAGGAGTAATATTTTCCTCGTTTACCGCCGTATCAAGGAGGTTAGCGTCAAGCTGATATTTTTCTGATATAGCTTTGACCTTTTCATTAACAGCTTTATTTTCAGGCTCATCTTTCTTATTTGAGTTTTCATTTTGATTTTGAGATTCATCGTTTTCTTTTTTTATCTCACTATTCAAAACCTCAGCATTAAACTTATTTTCAGAATCAGCGTCTGAATAAACATTTACAGCGATTTTAGCTATTTCATTTAACGAAGTAAGAGCGCTTGTTTCTTCTTTTTTATCCTCATTATTATCTTCACTTGAAGTGTTTTCATTTGAATCCTTATTTGTATCGCTGTTGTTACTTGCATTTGATATATCCTTTGAAGAATCAGATATGTTATCGTTATCGTTTTCATCTTTATTGACAAAATCTTTTAAATCACGATTAAAAGCATACGCTATAGGATAAGCCTCAACAACTTCCTCACTGCCGCAGCCGTCTACTATAGCGTCTACGATTTCTTCTTTTACTTTTTCATTATTTAAAAGTTCAAGGTTGTCATCTTTTAATTCCGCAAAGTCAAAGGATTCTTTGAGAGCCTTTTTTTGACTTTGATATGACACTGACATATTTACAGCTTCATTTAAGTCTATATCCAGTCTTTGCATTATCAACGCTAAAGGTATTGATTCTTTTACGGAAAATCCTTTTGCCGCGCATTCATCCATTGTGTCTTTTCTAACGTGATAATAGGCTTTTAAAGCGGCTTGCTCACTTTGATTAAGTTTTTTGTAATTTCTATCGGCAAGGGCTGAAATTTCATCAGGAACATCGCTTAAATCAATCTCAAATTTCTCTATTTCCTCAAAAGGCAGAAGCTGCTCTGTTTCTGATGTGACTTCAGTTGATTCTTCTTCATTTCCTACAGTTGATTCTTCTGTATTTTCCTCAGCGGAATTTTCTGAGTTTTTGTTATTTTCTATAGAAGAAGGCTCGGAAACTATATCTTCTGAATTATCGGAATTGGTTTTATCCAAATCATTTTTTGTTTCAGTCGGTTCTTTGGATTCTTCCGTTTTTTCCTGCTTATCTCCGTTTAGAATCTCGTTTGTAGGTTCTTCCGATTTATTATCGTTTAAAATCTCGTCCGCTGTTTTTTCGTTGGCGGCTTCATCAGCTTCAAGAGCCGGTTCTTCCGGCTTGTCATCGTCTAAAATCTCGTCTTCTGTTTTTTCATTGGCGGCTTCGTCAGCTTCAAAAGCTGGTTCTTCCGAAATATCATTATCAGCTTCATTTAATTCATTAATCGTTTCTGAATCGGCAAAAATAATTTCAAAGTTTCCGGTTACATTTTGTGTGAAAATTGCCAGTAAGACAATTATTGATATAACGTTTTTAAATTTTTTCATCGAATATTCTCCTTTCGTAAAATATATTTGTATGAATAACTATGTTGTTAACAGTTGGTAAAAATTTTGTAAAAAACACAAAATATTTAATCATTTTATATATCCCGCTTTTCCGCCGAATGATATAGATGTCTGACCTGTCTTTAACGCTTTAAAAGTTACGGAGGAAAGTATCCCCGACCAATTCTTTCCTATAGAATTTACTTTGAACCGTAAAGTTCCACTACTGTTTGAAAGTATTTGTATATCCTCGGAATATTTTATATTTGAGTATGAATTAAATTTTGTTTTTTCTCCTAATTGTAAAACATCAGGCGCGTATTTAACTTCATATGTATAATCAGATTTGCTGATTATATTTGTAACAGTCAAATATAAGGTATAATCTTTTCCGGCGGTTACTCCATAAGAAGCGCTTGCGCTGTCTTCCTTTAAAACAACCTCTGAATTCAAAATATTTTCAAGAGCATTTAAGTCATTTGAATTTATTAAACCATCCTTATTTACATCAGCCTGTCCTTTTTGAGTTTCCGTTAAAGTAACAGTTCCGGCGATATATCTTTGTAATAATGAAACATCGTCTTGAGTTATTTTACCGTCTAAACTTAAATCTCCGTTTATCTCATTAAGTTCTATACAATAAATATTAGCGCTTCCAGAGTCATCACTGCTATAAATATAATAGGTATCCGGAGTAAGAAGATTAACCTCATCTTTTTTTATAGCCTCTGAGGAAAGAGGTATCTGATTGATAATTTTTCCTTTCTTTGTTACTAACATTGTGGGATTATTTGCCGTTGTTGACCCCGCTATTGAATAAATGGTCATTTTGCAAGGTTTATCAACATCTAATTTAATCGCTCTGTATCTGGGAACATAATCATCTGCCTGTGCGTCTCCGCCGGTTTTTATACATTTTGAGAAACTTTTATTACCATATTTTTTATTACTGCCCGCAACGCTTACCTTATTTTTATTTGTGCTGTCAACTTGAAGTACATGAAGCCCATCGTATCCATATATTTCTCCCAAAGGCATATCGCTTACATTCCACACTTTGTTTGAATAAGGAAATTTTATTTGTTTTAAAGTGTTCACTAAGCTATATAAATCCTTTTCATTGACATCGTTATCTGAATTTACATCTGCAAGAGTCAATTGACTTGTGCTCAGTTGCTTTGTTCCGGCTAAATACTGCTGAAGTATAGATAAATCGGAATATGTCAACTTTCCATCTTCGTCTAAATCTCCTTTTAACGAAACATCGGCAAGAACGCTGATTTCGTTTTCAGAAACATTTGAATTTGAGTCGGCTGACACATTAAAGTTCAGCATAAAAAGCACGAATGAAAAAGTAAATAACCGCAAAACTGTTTTTTTAATAGTGTTTTTTAACATTTAAACTGCTCCTTTCTTACGTTAAAAATTTTAACATAATTTTTTTTAGTATTTTTTGTATAAAAGTCTATTTAACAAAATTTCAGACAAATTCCGTAAAAATAGCTTCTATAACAAAAATTTTTATTTGATTTAGGGAAACACTGATTTAATGGATAAAAAAATTATTTTTCTATTTAAAATAGTATTAATTCTATACTTAATAAATTAATATCTTATTAGTAATAAATGTAATAACTATTTTAAAAACATAATTATACTATATTATTATCTTTGATACATTATATCACATAAAATGACAAAATCAATAATATTTTTTAAATATTTATAATTTTTTTATAAAGGAAATATCAATAAATTAAAAAATAATTTTTAGAAAAATTGAAGTGATAGTGTTATTTTTCTTGAATATTGTTGAAAATTATATTAAAATAAATTTTGTTCTTGAAATGTTATTTTTTATGTGCTATAATAAATTTATAAGATGATAAATAGTTATATAAAGACTTATAAAAGTAAATTGCTTATATTAATTACGGAAAAAGCAGGGAATAATAAAGATATTTTATTTAATATTTTTAGTATGAAGCCATAAAAAGCTGATTTTGATATTATTTAATCTAAGATTAGTATTACTTATTTATTGGTCTGTTTTATTAGGGGGTGTAAAATGGGAAAATTTAGTTTAACAGAAACAGAAAATGAGGTTATGGAATTTTTTTGGAACAACGAAGGTAAATTTGCTTTTGGAGAAATTTATGATTATTTTACGAAAGAAAAAAATAAAACATGGAAAAAACAAACCGTACAGACTTTTATAACTCATCTTATACAAAAAGGTGTTTTAGCAAATGAGAAAAAGGGTAGTATGTATTTGTATTTTTTAAAAATTACTAAAGACGAATATATGCAGAAATGGACTAAGAATTTTTTGGATGAAACCTTTGGAGGTTCGATAAAAAAATTTTTATCCGCTTTAAGCGGCGGAAACAGCTTAGATGAAAAAACTGTAACTGAATTAAAAGAGTTCTTAAACAGTGATGAAGGATAATTTATGATAAAAAGTATCTTGTTTGTTATGTCTTTATCAGGAACGGCAGTATTGATTCTGCAAATAATTACAAGTATAATTTTTAAAAATATAATGTCCTCAAAAGCTAAATATTTTTTATTAAAAATATCAATAGTTTTTTATTTGCTGCCGTTGCCTTTAATTAAAAATTACTATATAGATTTATTTAGGTGTTTAAACGGCAATATATTTAGTTTGCCGCAGAATGAAACTTATGTTACAGATGTGGCGTTAAATTCTGAATCTGGAAATTTTAATTTTTCGTTGACCTTTACCATCATTATTACAACATTGATTATTGTTTATTTGATTATTATAATAGCGCTTGCCTGGCAAATCATATTATATTGTATTTTAAAATGGAAAATACGCAAATATTCTATTGAAATTCACGATAAAAATATAATATCAATTTTGGATAAGGAAAAATCAAAACTTAAAGTTAAAAGAAAAATATCGGTAAGATATTGCGCAGGTATTGAAACACCGGTAACAACAGGTTTTATTCATACTGTTATATTGCTTCCAACAACAAAAATAACAGAAAAACAAATGATGTAGATTTTAAGACACGAATTAACACATATATATAATTGTGATTACATCTATAATTTATTATGTATTATTGCTGTCGCCCTGCATTGGTTTAATCCATTTGCGTATCTGCTTTTTAATCGGCTGAGTAATTTCAGCGATTTTAACTGTGATGAAAGTATTGTCAAAAATTTAAATAAAAAAGAAAGATTAATTTATGGTAATACTATATTAGATTTTTCGGGTAAAACAAATAAAAACCATCTTAACAAAGTAATGAGTGCCCTTGGAAATCCTGATAGAAAAATTGTGAAAGAGAGGTTAATTATTGTGAAAAAATTTAATAAAAGAGGAAAATTTGAAAAAATTATTCAATCTGTTATAGTCGCGTCTACAGTTTTTGTAAGTTCATTAACTGTCTTCGCTTATCAAGAACCTGTGGAGGTATATGAAAGTGTTGATTCTTTTAATTATAGTTTAAATGAAGCAGACTCTTATTTTGATTTTAGTGAACCTGACTATAAAGAATATAAGCTTCCTGATTTAGATAAGACAGAACATATTACTTGTTATTTTATTGATGAAGATGGTACTATAAACAAAATTGATAAAAATATGGAAAAAGCACCTTGTAATCATACTTATAAAAGCGGTACTTACAAAAAACATATATTAGATAGTAAGGGCGGTTGTACAGTGGAATATTATAACGCAGAAAAATGTACAAAATGCGGCGTTACTATTGTAGGCAAAAAATATAAAACAGAAATATTTGAAAAATGTCCCCATTAACTTTTTTTACTTAATTACGATTGTAAAAAATAAATGCTGTTAACTGTCAGCATTTATTTTTTGCGTTATTTTATTCGTCTTCTTCAAACTGCATCAAAAATTCTCTAAGTTCCTCTATAATAAGTTTAACTTCCTCATCTGTATGGGTATAATAAAATGACGGCGGAAACAAACTAAACCAGCGTACACCCATAAGTTTCCATTTTAAATCCATTCTTGTTAATTTGATTTTTAGCTTAATTTTTTCTGTAAATTTTTTAAAAATATTTGATTGATTTTTCATATCGTTACCTCTTTTTTATAAATTATTATGTCATATCCTTTTTATTAAGTTTTAGTTGCTCCTTGATTAATTTAAAAGCAATCAAGTAAAAAATTATTTTATAAAGTACACATTTTTAAATGAATTTTTTTAACGGGCAATATTGTATAAAATAATCAAAATTCATATTATGCTCTTGCTTATTTTTATAATATTATGTATAATAAATACAGAATTTTAAATTTACACAAAAATTCAAAAATGTGTACTTTTTTGAATTTTTACCATATTTTTAAAATATAGTATTTTTGAATTTTTTTGCCTTATAGAAAAAAGTAGTTGTAGGCATATCACAGGCTTTTGCGGCTTCTTTAACCGATAATTCTTTATTTATCCATTTCTTGTAAACATACAAAAAATTAGGCGGTAATTCTTTAGGCGGTCTGCCAAATTTAACGCCTTTAG
>CAOJPS010000047.1 GCA_948441255.1 uncultured Eubacteriaceae bacterium
GGTTTTAACCCGAAAGCTACTATTACTATATCAAGTTTGGCAACACGTACGCATAATACAATGCAGATTTCTATTCAGAGAAATTTAAAAACTCTTTATAATACGGAAGTATTAGAGCAAGACTTTTCTGTAAATATCTGTGATAATAATATAGAGGCTATTCTTGCGGCGATAAGCACAATTATAATATTGGACTTGAATATTGAGTTTTTAAAGGATATAATAATTTAAGATTTAAAGAATAAAATAAGCTTTTTTAGAATAGTTATATATAAGAAAAGACAAATTTATAAATAAACTTCGGAAGGAGAAAGGCAATATGCAATACGATTTAAAAGAGAATAATATAATAAATTTTAAATGAAAAATAATTTCGGAATTCAAATTTAACCACGAGGTATATGGAGAGGGGTTTTATAATTTTTTTATTGAAACAAATCGTTTGAGTAATTCCTCTGATATTCTTCCAGTGACAATTTCAGAAAGGCTTATAAATGAAAATTTGGTTAAAGCAGGAAATTTTGTGGAGATATTTGGTCAAATAAGATCTTATAATTGTTTTGAGGAAAATAAAAATAGGCTTATTTTGACTGTTTTTGTACGTGAAATAAAAGAATTAGAAGAAATAAGAAATAAAAATCCTAATCAAGTTACACTAAATGGTTACATTTGTAAAAAGCCTATGTATCGAACTACACCTTTTGGCAGAGAAATAACAGATATTCTCCTTGCTGTGAACAGAGCGTACAATAAATCTGATTACATACCCTGTATTTCCTGGGGAAGAAACGCTATTTTTGCTAATAAGCTGGAAGTTGGTGAAAATTTGCTTATTTCAGGAAGAATGCAAAGTCGTTTATATCAGAAAAGGCTTGAAAATGGTGATATATCGGAAAGGACCGCTTATGAGGTTTCTATTTCAAAAATTGAGGTGCTTTCAAAGAAAAATTTAGAGGGAGTGTTATTTTAAAAAACAATAACTTAAGGAAATACCGCATAATTCAAAAAATAAAAATAATTTTTTAATATCCTTTGTGCGGTGTTTCCTTAAAAGTAAATAAGTTTGACGGCTGAAAATAATTTTTATATTAATTTCTTTTGTCTTTTTTTAAGACGATTGACTGTAAAATTTGGGCGGAAAGCTGGAAAACAGCATTCCACTCAATTTATTATTATGTTTCTTTAAAATATGGTATTTGCTGAGTTATACAATGTATGTTTCCACCGCCGATTAAAATATCTCTGGCATAGATTTGGATTATCTCTCTGTCTTTAAAAATATTTTTGAGTATTTCTTTTGCCTTTATGTCATTTTTATCGTTAAAGCCAGGCATAATAATAGCATTGTTGGAAATATAAAAGTTGACGTAAGAGGCGGCAAGTCTTTCCGTTTCTGTTCTTGTGGGCTCTCCTTCAAAATTGATTAATCCATCGCATTCGTGTTTTGTCATATATATAGGTTCTGGCTGCGGCAGTTTATGAATTTTTAGTTTTCTTCCTTTCGCGTCAGTTTCTTTTGATAAAATATTAAAACATTCCTTGGACATTTTATACTGAGGGTCATTTTTGTCGTCACACCACGCCAAAACAACTTCTCCAGGAGCCACAAAGGCACATATATTGTCTATATGCTCATTTGTTTCATCGTTATATATTCCTCTTTTTAGCCAAATAACTTTTTGCGCGCCAAGACAGTTTTTTAATTTTTCTTCTATTTCTGTTTTAGACATATTGGGATTTCTTCCTTTGCTTAAAAGACACGCTTCTGTTGTGATAATTGTTCCTTCTCCATCAACGTGAATTGAACCGCCCTCTAAAACAAAATTACTCATATTATAAATATCTATATCATATAAATCACATATCTTTTTCGCCATTTTATTATCTTTATCCCAGGGAAAATATAACCCGTCATAAAGACCGCCCCAAGCGTTGAAATACCAATCGATTCCTCGGATTTTTCCTTTATCATTTTTTAAAAATGTGGGAGCATAATCCCGTGCCCAGGAATCATTACTTGACATTTCAATAACACGTATGTTTTCTGGAAGCATTTCCCTTGCTGTATCATATGCTTCATAATTTACCAAAACAGTTACTTTTTCGGATTTTGAGATTGCTTTCGCTACTTCTGAAAACGCTTTTCTAGCTTTGACTGCTCCATATTGCCAGGAGTCTGCTCTTTCGGGCCATATTATAATACAGCCGTAGTGTTTATCGTATTCAGCAGGCATATAATATCCGTCGTTTTTGGGAATGGAATTTAATATTTTCATAGTTCACCTCTGAGTTTTTATAGTATAGTCAATAAATTATAATAAAATAAATTTCTGAAAATTTCCTTTATTTTATAATAATATATTTCTTAAAAAATTACAAACTATTATTTAGGGTAACGTTACAAATATTCTGGTTATAGTGAAAGAACTTAAAAAGAAGTAAAAAAATTTATTTTACTCAAAAGTCTGCGAAGTGCTTCACAATTCGCTTACCGACTTTTGCCGCAGGCGAACGTAAAATATTTTTTTACCGTTATTCAAATTCTTTCACTATATAGAAAGAAAAAATATTTTTTCATATTCTGTTCTGTAATTGCCTATATTATTTGATAAACGTTTCCTTTTAATTGTTTTTGGAAGAATTTTATGAATTGCTATAAATTTAATTTTTATGAAAGAGGGGATTTATTTTGTTTAAACACGAGAAACAACTTTTAAGAGAAGTTAAAATTGAAAAACCCAACCCTCAGTACGCCGCTCTTTTGCACGAACAACTTGGAGGCGGAAATGGTGAACTTAAAGCGGCAATGCAATATATGGCACAGAGTTTTAGAATTAAGGATAAAGAAATAAAAGATCTTTTTATGGATATTGCCGCCGAAGAATTGAGTCATATGGAAATGGTGGCACAGACAATAAATCTTTTGAACGGTCATAATGTTGATTATAAAAAAACTTCAGCTGGTGAAATAGAAACCCACGTTATATTGGGTTTGAGTCCAGGTTTGATTAACGCGTCAGGATATTCTTGGACTGCCGATTATGTTACGGTGACAGGAGATTTATGTGCTGATTTATTATCTAATATTGCATCGGAGCAGAGAGCGAAAGTGGTTTATGAGTATTTATACAGACAGATTGATGATAAATATGTTAGAGAAACAATTGATTTTCTTTTAAACAGAGAAGAAGCACACAACGCTATGTTTAGGGAGGCGTTTAATAAAGTGCAGGACAGCGGTTCTAATCGTGATTTTGGTGTGACGAGAGATTCAACTTTGTATTTTAACTTGTCTTCTCCTTCTCCTAAAGAAAATAATCTGGAAAAGATAAAAGGTGAGCCAGTTTGTTTTTCTAAATAAATTTATTAAGGCAATATGGAAGCTTTTTCTTTTGAAACAGGAAAGCTTTCTCAATAAACGGGAAAGCTTTCCTGTTTCATAATATATTCTATAGTTACAGTACTTGAAAATAAGTAAATGGATAGCTCTAATTCATTTTTTATTTTTCTTGAAAATATTATTTCTTTATGATATAATAACTCTGAGATTCAAAAAAATTTGTTTTTTTGCTCGAATAAAGAATTTTTTGAATTAATTGAGATTTATTTAATATAATATATTTAAGGAGGACAATGAATTGAGAGGCTTTTTAAAAATAGACGGACCTTTTTTTAAATACGGCACAATCTTAGCTGATATAATTATTTTAACTATTTTATGGGCCGTCTGTTCTATCCCTTTATTTACTTTAGGGGTTTCTACCGCCGCCTTGTTTTATGTTACTACAAAGCAGGTTTCTGACAAAGAAGGTTATGTTACGGCTAATTTTTTTAGGAGTTTTAAGGAAAATTTTATTCAGGGAATTATCGCGACTGTGATTTTGCTTTTTGCCGCTTTTGTTGTTTATACAAGCATAAGATTTTCAGCTGTGATTTCTTCGGGCAGAGAAATTATTCTTACTCTTGATTGTATAGCTGCTTTTGAGGTTATTATTGTTTCTGTTTATATTTTTCCTCTTATGTCAAGATTTGATATGAAGCTTACGGAACTTTTTAAAATGGCCTTTTTTCTTTCAAACAGACATATGTTTACTACTTTGACTTGTGTTATTTTATTTGCCGCTATAGTACTTTTTTGTCTTTTTATAAATCCTATTTTTATAATGGCAAGTGTTGGTATTTATGCTTATGTTTCTTCTTTTATGCTTATGCGTATATTCAGAAAGTATTGTCCGGATATAGATGTTGATAAACCGGAAAATGTTGCGTAAACTTTTTAGATACTTATATTAAAAATAATTTAAGGAGTTTTTTTATGACTAAAGCTATAGGTTCAAGAATTATACTTGATGAATCTGAAAGTAAGGTTGCGGAAGAATTTAGAAAATGTGTTGAGGAACTTTTGGAAAGCGAAAATGTCAGAGAGCTTGACAATTATTCTCAGCATTTGAATACAAGCAGGCTTCAACACTCTATAAATGTGTCTTATTATAGTTATCTTATTTGCAGATATTTTAAATTTGATTATAAATCAGCCGCAAGAGCGGGTTTGCTGCACGATTTATACTTATATAACAGGCATATTCAAAAATTTGAGCAATCTCATACAATTTATCATCCTAAAGAAGCATTAAGAAACGCTAAGAAAATAGCGGAACTTAATGATATTGAGCAGGACGCTATTTTGAAGCATATGTGGCCGTTGTGCAGAGGTATTCCTAAATATAAGGAAACGGTTGTTGTTACTGTTGCTGATAAATATTGTGCTGCCGCAGAGTTTATTATGCAGATTGTAAAAATCAGACATAGAAAAAATAAAAAATTATTTTTTTCAAAATCTTAATAAAACAGGTATATAAAAACCGCCTATGGAATTTATTCTGAAGGCGGTTTTTACTATGTCTAAATAACCTTATGCCGCCTATACTTCTTTATGGCACATATTAGACCTGTTTAATAACCTCCGCGATAACGTTTGACAAAACTTTTGTGTGAAACTACGTTTCGATATTATTTTTCGTTAAACTCACGTTATTTTACATTTTTATTTCAAATAAATATAAATTATATCATTTACTTTCTTTTTCTGATATAATTAATGTACTAAACATCAGTAACTATTTTTGTTGACTATAAAATAAGTATTATTTTGGAGGCGAATTATAAATGAAGCATAAAAGCTATATGCTTATTTTTCTACTTTTATTTGTTTTTATTTTTTCAAGTGCCGTATATTCGGCTAAAGAATATATTAGTTTAACCCTTAATTATGATGGAAAAACTCATCAATATACAGAAGAAAAAGTTATTTTAAAGGTAAATGGCAAAGAAATGAATAATCTTACTATGCCTCCTATTATTTTTGATGATTATACCGTTGTGCCCGCAAGAGAGGTTTTTGAGGAAGTGGGCGCTAAGGTTTCTTGGAATAAAGATACATATGAAGTTACTATTGACTATAATAGTAAAAAGGTTGTTATTAAAATTGGTTCCAAAACTGCTAATGTAAACGGCGTTTCAATGGTGATGAATATTCCAGCTAAAATTATTAACAATAAAACGATGATTCCTTTGCGTTTTGTTTCATCATCTGTCGGACTTGAAGTTTTATGGGATTCTAAAACTAGAGTAGCTTCGGTTACAGGAGGCGGTAATACTGTGGATTTTACAGATATTACCTCAATTTCGGTTCCAAGCGAGTATTCTAACGGTAAGTTTATTATTAATGCTGATAAAGCTATAACTAAAATGAAACCTGTGTTTATGACTGAAAACAGACTTGTTGTTGATGTTTATGACGCTAAAATTAAATTATTTTCAAATAATATAGAAGTTTCAAATTTTGCTGTTCTTCGTGTTCGTTCAGGGCAAAACGATTCTGTGGCGAGAATTGTTTTTGATTTAAAAAAAGATTTTAATTATGATGTTATTATGGCAAAGGATAAAAAAAGTATTATTGTGACTTTTGAAAATAATGGAGAAACGGAAAGTACTACAGAAAATATAATTAAAGAAACAACGGAAACAACAACAGATGCTCCTATAGTTAATAATACAAATAGTACAGAGATACCGTCTGATTCATCGATTTTGGGCAATATAGTAAACTCTTCTATAGAAGGAATTTATTATAATAATTTTAATACGTCATTGGTTATAAGTAAAAATGGCGGAAATTTTGATTTGAGTAATATTGAGCATATTGACGATTATAATAATGGCATTTATAAAGTTGTATTTGCCGGAGATTATACAAAATTTGTGAACAGCGGAATTGTAAGTGTTAATGATCATAATTTTGGAAATATTCAGATTGATGTAACCAAAAATTCATTTAGTGTTACATTTTATGAAAAATCGATATTGGCGTTTGATGTTTTGGAAGACAGTGAAAATATTTATATAAATGCTATGAAGCCTAAATCAAAATATAAAAATATTGTTGTGCTTGACGCTGGGCACGGTGGGCACGATAGTGGAGCGACTTCTAACGGATATGTTGAGAAGTCAATAACTCTTGATATAGTAAATAGAATTTTAGGTCTTTTGGAGAAAGATGATAATATTAAAGGCTATGGCACAAGAACAACAGATGTATACCCATCATTTGACGACAGAAATAAACTTGGAAATCAAGTGGGGGATATGTTTATTTCTGTTCATATAAATTCAGCAAGCTCACAAAAAGCCAACGGAACAGAAGTTTATTATCACGATACAAAAAATGTTGCTCTTTCAAGAGGAATTTCTAGTAGTCTTCTTGCTTCTACATTGCATAAAAACCTTCTTGAAAAACTTGAAAGTTTTGATAGAAAAGTTAAACGGGAAGATTTTATAGTTTTAAGACAAAGCACAGTTCCAGCAACATTATGCGAAATTGGATTTATTACAAATGCTGACGAGGGAGCAAAATTAAATTCTCCGGAATATAGGCAGCTTGCTGCGGAGGCTATTTATCAATCAATAAAGGAACTTTTTGAAAAGTATCCAAACAGATAAATAGATTTCTTTTGAAACTTTGCGTCAATTACAGTATTATGGAATTACTGTAATTGCGTGGTTTCAAAAGAAGTTAAACTATAGTAATTACAGTTTAAAAGTTACAAAAAAATTATTTTACTTGCACGGGCTGCAAATTGCTCTGCAATTCGCTTGCCGCCCAGCAGTGCTTACGCACTTGTAAAATATTTTTTTGTTACAATTTAAGTGTAATTACTACATTAGGGAAATTATTAACCAATGTTTATATATAGTAAATTTATAAAATTTTCAAAGTAAATAATAATACAATTTTAACTTGCCGATTTTTTATTGAACTTTTTTTATTGTTTTGTTATAGATAATTATATTCAGAGCGGGGGTGGAGATATGTTTTTTTTAAATCCTTATTATAAAAAAAATCTGATGTTCACTGTTGTCTTATTTATATTTTTTGTTGTTATATCTGTTTTTTCATTTAAAATGTTTTTTGGAAATTTTTTTGAGAATGATATTGATACAGAATTTGTATTGTACGAGAGATATGTTGAAAGTTATATTGACAGGATTAAAAATGATGTTGTTTTAGCTTCAAATTCTTTAAATATATCTGATTTTATGGATAATAAAAGTGATGAGAATGTTAATAAACTTTTTGATTTTTATTTGAATAGAGAAAACGCGCCAGAAGAAATTTATTTGTTTGATAACGAAAATAAATGTGTTTTTTCTGTTGGCAATTATGAGAAAAGCCAGGAAGCTTTGGAGTTTATAGCGGATAAAAGTGTTTTGAATGAAGTTTATGTTTCGAATTTTTTTGTCGATAAGTATACTAATGAAAATCATATTTTCTTTGGTAAAACTATAATTGCTGAAAATCAGGAAATTAAGCTATTGTTTTGTTATAACATTGAAAATTTTAAACATTTTTTTATGGATAATAACAAAGAAAGAATTTTTTCAGTGTTGATTCCAAATTTGGATACGTTTATTGTCTGTGATGATTCTGAAAGTGAAAATGAAATTTTTTCAAATCTAGATTTTATGGAATTCTCTAAAATTTTGAAGCTGAAAACATCAAATGAGAATTTTATGGAGGGCGAAAGGCAAAAGCTTTCTTTAAGCGGGACAAAAGGTGATATTTTAATAAATTATAAAAAGATTTTTTCTCCTGAAATTGTTTTGATTTCTGTTGAAAAGGATACGCATATACTTTTTTATCTGATTTTATATACAATTTGCTTGTTTACCTTATTCGCTGTTATGATGTTAATGCTGTATTTGAAAAGTTCATACAATTTATTTTTAAAATTGAAAAATTTTAAAAAAGAAGTTGATATTGTCGATGTTACTTTTGATGATATTAGTTTTTCTAAAACAGGAATTGAGATAATTGATTTATGTTTAGATAAAATTTCAAACTTGTGCGGAGGGTATAAAAAGATTTTATTTGATGTAAAAGATATGGCGGCAGTTTTTAATACTAATATAGGTATTATTGAAATTTTAAATAAAGAAGGCTATGTTATATATTCTTCTGAATTTTCAGATATTGTTGGCGCTAAAGAAGATAATTCAATTAATGAGATTAATAAAATTTCAATTGAGGAGTTTTTTAAATTTAAAAATAGTCAGTGGACTGACTTTAAAGAGGAAGACAATATTTATTGTGTTGAAATGGGAAACACCAAAAGGTGGATTAAAGTTTTTTATTATGACAAAAACGAAACGAAATGTATTGTTATTGACGTTTCAGGATATGTAATAAAAAAATATAAAAATGTTTTTAATTCTGATTTTGATTATATTACAGGATTATTGGAAAAGGACGCTTTTATTGAAAGAGTAACAGATTTTATAAATAACAATAATATTGGATTTGGCTGCCTTACGTCTATAGAACTTAGTTATTGTTCGACAATATACGATACTTATGGAGAATATGTTTTATACGAATATTTGAAAACAGCTGTTTCTTATTTTTCTCCGTTTTTTGACGGTTGTTTTGTTGGAGTTAAAAATAAAGGAGAATTTATGACCTTTATTTATTCCGAAAATTCAAAAGACGATATTAAAGAAAAACTTACAGAATGGCAAAACAAAACTTCTCAAAATGTTTTTACGGCTCCTGACGGTAAAAAGTTTAGAATTAAATTTATTATAGGATACGCCTGTTATCCAGAAGATTCTACCGACTTGGATATTCTTTTGAAATATTCTGTTTTTGCTTTGTTTGAAACTAAAAAACTGTATAAAAAATCAGTACATTCTTTTTCACTTGAAAATTATAATCGGGATATATTTCTTGAAACAAGAACAAAGGCACTTGATAAGCTTATAGATGAAAATAACGCTGTTTATCATTTTCAGCCTATTGTAAATGTTTTGGACTGTTCTGTTTATGGCTATGAGGTTCTTCTTAGAATGGAAAGTAATATTTTTTCATCGCCTATTGAAATTGTAAATCTTGCCCTTAAAGAAGGAAGATCTTATCTTTTTGAGAAAATGAACATTTTAAACGCGATGGAAATTATTAAGAAAAATAAGACGATTTTTGATAATAAAAGATTGTTTATTAATTCAATCGCCTCAAGTTCTTTGACTGAAGACGATTTGCACACAATAAGAAGTAATTATAGTGATGTCAAACATCGTATGGTATATGAAATTTCTACTATGTTTGACGATAACTCAACTGTTATAAATAAAGGCGAGATATTTAATAAAATTAACGTGAATTTTGCTATTGACAAATTTGGAGGTAAATATACTGATGATTATTCGCTTTTAAGCGGTTGTCCGGAATTTGTTAAAATTGACAGAAGTCTTATTTCTGATATTCATTTAAAAAAAGAAAAGCAATCTCATGTTATGAAGATTGTAAAATATGCTAATGAAAATAATATTAATGTAATTGCAGTGGGGATTGAAACTTATGACGAGCTTGCAATGGTTATAAAATTGGGAATAAAGCTAGTTCAGGGTTATTATATTTCACACCCTAACAGTAATTTTGCGGATGAAATAAGAGAGAGTCTTAGAAATGAAATTCTTGAAATTAGACGGAATTAGGGACTATTCTTTGTGGCTTAAAAAATTTATTGATTGGAGTTTTGTCATTGAAAAAGTTAATTTTTTTTATAACGATTATAAGCATTTTATTCTGTTTTTCAAAAATTACTTTTGCTGAATCAGAAAATATGTTGAGGGTTGGACTTGTTTCTGATTTTGATAAAATTTCTTCTGTTGATATTTCAAATTCTTCTCTGTCAGCTGGATTTCAAAAAAATGATGTTTTTTATGGCTCTGAAAGTATTTTGGGAACAAGTTTTTCAGTTAAATCTGGAATGAATTATTATATTTCATCTCAAAATACTTTTTCAAGCTATACCGACGCTAAAAAAAATTCAGGTGATAAAGGGATTCCTGCTTTGGTTGATGTTGACTGCTGGAAAGTTTATTTTGGCGGATATTCTTCCGAAAGAGAGGCTGTTTCTCAAGCTGAGAATTTCTTAAAATATGGCGGTAATGCAGTTACTAAAAGTTCTGAAAATATAACTGTTTTATTAAATGAAAATATGCCTGTTGCTATTTTTGACAGTTTTGAATATTATCCTCAGTTTAAAGATGGAGAAAATGGAAATATTGTTATTAATAATTTAGAATTTAGAGGCAATATTGAGTTTGTTAAAAGTAATTCGACTTATACTCTTGTTAATATTTTGCCTATTGAAGAATATTTATATGGGGTTTTGCCTGCTGAAATATCAAATGAATGGCATATTGAAGCTTTAAAGGCACAGGCTGTTGCTTCAAGATGTTTTGCTTTGTTTTCTAAAAATGGTAAGCATTCATCGGATTGCTATGATTTATGCGATTTATCTCATTGTCAGGTTTATAAAGGGGTTTCGGCGGAAAAGACGGAAACCACAATTGCTGTTGACTCGACAAAAAATATTTTCGCTTATTACAATAATGAAATTATTGAGGCCACTTATTTTTCTTCAAGCGGAGGAAGCACTGCTGACGTGGAAGATGTATGGAATGTTTCTATACCTTATTTAAAAGCTGTTTCTGATTCTTCTGAAAAAGAATCAAAGGTTTGGACGAGAGCGTTTTCTTTTGATGAAATGACGCAAATTGTTGACGCAAATGGTGAAAACGTTGGAAATGTAATTAATGCTTTTATTTCTTCGAAAGATATTTTTGGCAGAGTTAATGCTCTTGTTATTGAAGGAACAAAGGGAAGTTTGGTTTTGGAAGGTGAGAAAATAAAAAGTTTTTTCTCAAAATCAAATGATGGAAGCCTTTTGAGCAGAAACTTTTCTACAGAAAAAGGTTATAATAGCGGAAAAATTGATATCTCATATGATAATAAGGTTTATATTATGGGAAAAGATAAAACTAATTATATTGAATTTGAAAGTATTAAAGCTTTGAGCGGAGAAAATAAAAATATTAGTTTTTTAGATTTTGACAAAATTTTTGTTTTGGGAAAAGCGGAGAGTAAATTTTATGGTAAATCATCTCAAGCAAATTCTTACTTGACAGATGGAGCGGAAGATGTTTTTGGAGATATTGTGTTTTATGGAAAAGGAATGGGACATGGTGTTGGAATGAGTCAGTCGGGAGCTAAGGCACTTGCTGAAAATGGTTATGATTATATAGAAATTTTAAAGCATTATTATACAGGAATTGAAGTTAAAGAAAGGTTATAAAAATGAATAAAAAAGATTTTTATTTTGATTTGCCGGAGAGCCTTATAGCACAAAAACCTCTTGAAGACAGAGCGTCAGCCAGACTTTTGGTGCTTAATAAAAAAACGGGAGTAGTAGAACATAAAATTTTTAGGGATATTTTGGATTATATAAATCCTGAGGACTGCCTTGTTATTAATGATACAAAAGTTATGCCTGCAAGGCTTATTGGAGAAAGAGAAAGTTCGGGGGCTAAAATAGAAATTCTGCTTCTTAAGCGTATTGACGGCAATTGCTGGGAAACTCTTGTTAAACCAGGGAAAAGGGCTAGGGTAGGAGATAGAGTTGTTTTTGGGGGCGGAATTCTTAAAGGAGAAATTATTGACATTGTTCAAGAGGGGAACAGAATTGTTAGATTTGAGTTTAATGGCATTTTTGAGGAAATTTTAGATGAGCTTGGACAGATGCCGCTTCCTCCTTATATTAAAGAAAAACTGGAAGATAAAAATATGTATCAAACTGTTTACGCGAAACATAATGGTTCCGCTGCCGCTCCTACAGCTGGTCTTCATTTTACCCCGGCGCTTTTAGAAAAAATAGAGAAAAAAGGTACAAAAATAGCTTCTGTTACTTTACACGTTGGTTTGGGGACATTTCGTCCGGTTAAAACCGACGATATTTTAGAACACAAAATGCACTCGGAATTTTACTCTGTTGAAAAATCTCAAGCGGATATTATTAATACAGTAAAGAAAAATGGCGGTAAGATTATTTCAGTTGGTACAACAAGTACAAGAACTCTTGAATCAGCCGCTGACGAAAATGGTATTATTAAAGATGGCAGCGGCTGGACTGATATTTTTATTTATCCAGGGTATAAGTTTAAGACGGTTGATAATCTTATAACAAATTTTCATTTGCCGGAATCTACACTTATTATGCTTGTTTCAGCTTTGGCAGGTCGGGAGAATGTTATTAACGCTTATAAAACTGCCGTTGAGGAAGAGTATCGTTTTTTTAGTTTTGGCGACGCTATGCTGGTGACGGACTGATTATAGGTTTTATATTTGTTTTCGGAGGATTTTTATGAGATATGATATATTAATGCGTGTTGAAAAACCAGCAAGATACATTGGCAACGAAATTAATGCGGTTAAAAAAAATCCTGATGATGTTGATATCAGATTCGCTTTTTGTTTTCCTGATGTATACGAGGTTGGTATGAGTCACGTTGGATTGCAGATTTTGTATTATTTTTTTAATAGACGAGATGATATTTACTGCGAGAGATGTTTTGCTCCGTGGCACGATATGGAGGATATTATGCGGAAAGAAAATATTCCGCTTTTTGCTCTTGAAACTGGCGATTCATTAAAAAAATTTGATTTTATCGGTTTTACGCTTCAATATGAAATGAGTTTTACTAATGTTGTTAATATGATTGATTTGGCGGAAATTCCTATTTGGGCAAAAGACAGAGGAGAAGATGACCCTATTATTATTGCCGGAGGACCGTGTGCCTATAATCCTGAACCTTTGGCTGATATTATTGATATATTTTATATCGGAGAAGGTGAGGTTAGCTATGATAAACTTATGGATTTATACAGAGAACATAAAAAAAATGGAGGGACAAGAAGGGAGTTTTTGGAAAAGGCTTTAAAAGTTGACGGCATATACATTCCTTGCTTTTATGAGGTAGATTATAAGGCAAATGGTGAAATCGCTTCTTTTAAGCCTGTTCACAAAGACGCTCCTAAAAAAATAAGAAAGGTTATTGTTAATGACCTTGATGAGGCGTTTTATCCTGAAAAGCAGCTTGTTCCTCTTATTGAAACTGTTCACGACAGAGTTACTATGGAGGTTTTTAGAGGGTGTATAAGAGGCTGTAGATTTTGTCAGGCGGGATATGTGTATCGTCCTGTAAGAGAAAGAAGTCCTGAAAATTTGCTGAAAAAAGCTGATAATCTTGTAAAATTTTCCGGTCACGAGGAAATATCTCTTACAAGTCTAAGTACGGGAGATTATAGAGGATTTAAACAGCTTGCTGAACAACTAGTTGAGAAATTTTCTGATAAAAATATTAATATTTCTCTGCCTTCTCTTAGAATAGACGCTTTTTCTCTTGAACTTATGAAAAAAGTGCAGGAAGTTAGAAAATCAAGCCTTACTTTTGCTCCTGAGGCTGGTACTCAAAGACTGCGTGACGTTATAAATAAAGGTATTACTGAAGAAGAAATTCTTAAAGGCTGTTCTTTAGCTTTTGAGGGAGGCTGGAATAGAGTTAAGCTTTATTTTAT
>CAOJPS010000048.1 GCA_948441255.1 uncultured Eubacteriaceae bacterium
TACTGAAAAATATCATCTAAAATCTGTTTTATCGAATTATGCGGTATTGCCTTAAAACCTTGAGGCTTTGCCGGGGACTCCACTTCTTGGTCAGTGTTTTTGGCTTCGCCAAAAATCGGCTTACGCCGCCCACACTTCTTTGCGGCACTAATTGAAAGAAAGAAGCAAAGAACTTTTGTGCGAAACTACGTTTCGCTGCTAAAAAATAGCGGCGAAACCACCGCCGCTGTTTTTCTTTAGCAAAAACGATAGTTTTTGCTTGTTAAAGTTTAGGGCAAGCCCTTTTTAAAGAGCTTGCAGGGTGTGGACAGCGTCCATGAGGTTTTTAGTTTTTTAATTAATATTATGTGAGGTTGTTATGAAAAAAATGAGATTTTTGAATGGAGTTGCCGCTTTTTTTGCGGGGATTTTTATTTCGTCGGCATACGCTTTTGGCGGGATTATTACCGCACCTATCGATGGCAGACCTGTAAGTCTTGATTATTTGAAAAGCCTTGGTGAACTTAATGGAGAGGAATTTTTCGCTCCTGATAAGGATACTTTGGATATGTTTCCCATAAACGCTAATTACAGCAGGTTTGCGAAAAGCCCAAATGTAAGAGAACAAATTAGAGAAAAGGTTTCTGAAGTCGATAATGAGGATACAGTAGTTATTATAAATACGTCTTCTTATATGACAGCCGGGCTTGTGGGAAGCAGGTGCGGGGATAATTATAAGGGTTTTGAGCAGGCTCTTGATGAACTTGATAAACTTGTTTCGGAATATGACAAGCCTAAATATTATGTTAATTTGTCTATGCCAAGGACTTTGCCTGAAACTCGTATGAACAGCGTATGGAGAGATAATAAAAAGTATAGGGGAATTGGTTATTACTATATTAAATATAACAGTGAGTGTGAAGATAAAAATTATATATCTTCAAAGTTTAGTTTGGTTACTCCTGTTCAGCTTATTATGGAATGGAGCTATGTTAAAAATAAACAGGACGAACTTGGAGAAGACGCCCTTTGTCCTTGGGAAAGAGATTTTATTAAACATTTTGACAGCATTTATAGGGGAATGGAACCTTATAAAACTTATTTGTCTAAATATATTATGCCTTTTTCTACGGTTTCTGAAATTTTTTCGAGGCTTATGAAAATGAGAGAAGAAGGCAAAATTGATGAAATTGTTATAAGTAATGATGATTTTCAAATTCCTGATTTTATTACATATATGAATGGAAAAAATGCCGATTGGATTCCTAAGGAAAATGGTACGCCTGTTAAATTTAGTTTTGCTAGAAACTATATTACAAACGGGCCAAGAAGTATTTATAAACTTATTAAGGATAAAAGAGGCGTTAATTTTGCCGATGCCGCGTTGAAAGGTAAAAGTGATGATATTAACTTTATTTTTGGCACAGACGAAATTCCTCAGCTTATTTATGCCAGAAATTTGTCGAAAACAAAAAATTATTCTGCCGATTTTAATGTTATAAGCACAAGTTTGGAGGGAGAAACGGCACAGTTTGATGTTTTGAAAGTAAACTCTCTTGTTAAAAATGATTTGAATTTTGTGTCCGCTGGTGAAAAAAAGACAGATATGAAAATAGATTTATATATTTTTGATTATGGAAATAAAAATGTTTCCGCCGGCGAGGTTTTGGAAAAAATGAATGAAAGCAAAAAAAATGGCAGAGATGTTGGTCTTATAGAAATTTATGGCGGAGATGTTTTGGCAACCGGAGAAAATATTCTTTTTAAAAAGCTTTTGAACAATTCCAAGGAAAAAAACGGTGGTATAGGGGTTAATGAACTTGTTTGTTACAGCGCTTGGAATACCAACGCTAACGCTATAGGACTTGGAACGGCGCACGCTCAGGTTTTTGGAATAATGAAACAGCTTTCGGAGAATAAGGAAGATTTTCTTGCCGCTCATTTGAATTTGCTTTCTGTTCATTGTGCCGAAGATGGCTTTTATACTGTTAAGGGGAAAAGGCTTTTGACAAATGAAAAGTTTGTTCCTGTTTATGAAGATACTTTGAAAAGTGAGAAACTTTTGCCGTTTGTGGGAAGCGATGAGATTATTTCCGCTTTTAGCGGAGGGGAATATGTTATTGACGGTAAAAAATATTTTACAGATAAATTTGATATTTCGGAATATAATTTCCCTTGGGGAAGGCTCTTTGAGTGTTTTCTTAAATTTGACTGTGAAGTTACAGCGATTCCAGAACAAACAGAGGATGAAAAAAATATTGAATAAAATATTTTTTTCTATCTATATCGGAATTGCTGTAGTGAGAGAGAATAATTGTACTATAGTTAATCAACTTGAAAATGGAAAAAAGGAGATGAGACAAAATTATTTTCGCAAGGCAGCAGAGGGAGAGCATCCGAAGCCTATGCCGACCGACGATAACACAGCGAAAAGGATTTTTGACCGCCGAACTTTTTCATTTTTTAAGTTGATTGACTATATAATGAGCAAAAAAATCCTATGTCTAAATCAGACATAGGATTTTACACTTAGGGGTGTTGGACAGACAGAAATTCGCTGAAGGCGAATTTCCGCCTGTTTTTATATAAACGGGAACGCGGGACTTTTATGAAAGGGGATTGCCCCACGACCCCGATAAAGGCTAAATTATTCAGCCTCATTAGTAGCTGTTGTTGTTGATGTCAGCTGTTTTTCATACTCATCAAAACTTTGCATTACTCTATCATATGTTCTTCCTGAAATTGACGGAAGAGAACCGCCCCACATTTCCTCTGCCATTTTGAAACCTTTTATTACGGCATCTTTCATTTCGGCAAGTTTCTCAGGGTCGCTTCCAGCGAGAGCTTTCGCGAAATCAAAAATTCTTCCCGCGGTTTGCTCAACTCCCCAGTATCCGTCATCAGCTATGTCTTTTTGAGCCTGAAGCCTTGTCGCGTCGTCAACCTCAAGATTTGAAAAATAATTTTTAAGGTTTGAGGAAGGCATAGCTTTAACATATTTTGAGTATTGAGTTTTGAGCATACTGTTTAAAAGAGTCTGCATACTTTGAGCTTTTGCCTGATTTGCCGCTTCAACAGCTTTTTGAGCGTCAGCACGGTTAAAGCTGGTGTCGCTTCCTTTTTCATAAGTATCATATTTTGTTTCAGTGGATTTTTCTTTTGTTTCAGCCGAATCTTTAGCCGTGTTTTTATCTTGACTTTGAGTTGCTTCATAAGTTTGAGCATATTTTGTATAGTCTACTGAATTTACTGACATAATTATTACCTCCTTTAAAAAATTAACAAAACTTACTTTTGAATTTTTATCCTTACATAAAATATATCGGCTTAGTTACATAAAAAATTAACAAAAAAAGAGAATATTTTTTTAAGTAATAAATTTTAAATAATTATTGCAATAAATACTAATTTATTTTATAATTATTGTATAAAAGATTTGTTGATATTTTTGTGAAAAGTTAAATGTAAACAAAAAAATATAAAAAACTGAAGGCAAGTTGTTTCTATTTAACTGAATACAAAGGCATTGACGAATGTTTTTATGAAATGAAAAGCGATTTTCAGCTTTTGTACATAATCGGGTAAGGAGACACCGCACAAAGGATATTAAAAATAATTTTTTAAAGGAAAAATTATTTTTATTCTTTTAATTATGCGGTGTTTCCTAAAGCCGATAATTTTAATATTTCAATATAATGGGAAAGAAGGTATATTTAATGACAAATCAAAATGGTAAGTCAAGCGGAAAGAAAGTTACCGCCGCGTTTTTAATAATTGCCGCGGTTTCCGCTTTGTTTGGTGTTGTTTCGGTTCTGCTTTTGGCTTTTGGAGTGATTGGAACTTTTACGGCTTATTTGCTTACATTGTGTTTTGCTATTGTAATTTTTGTTGTTTCGGTCATTTTTGGGGTAATTCTTCCTAGAAACCCTAACAGAAAGATTATGGAACTATCTGAAAAACTTACTCGCTTTTCTAATGGAAGTATTGATGTTTCTTTTAGAACAAATGATTCTTCGGATATTGATGTGCTTTCTAATAAGATAGCTGATGTGACAGAAACTCTTGGAAATGTTGTTTATGATGTGGAAGTTCTTTCTAGAAAGGTTCAAAATGGAGATATGGCTTTAAAAGTTGACGAGGCGGCTTATCCTGGAAGTTTTAAAAAGACGGCGGCGAACTTAAATTCTCTTGTTTCAGGACTTTCAGAAGATACTAAAGTTATTGCTGACGCTTTTAAAAGTTATGTTGAGGGTGATTTTGATTCGTCTTCTTTAAATTTCACGGGCGAAAAGGCTGTTTATAACAATATTGCTGATGATATGAACAGAAAAGAGTTTTTTGACGCTCTTGACTCTATTGTAGTTTCTGCTTGTGAGGGCGATTTCTCAAGGCGTATTGATGAGAACAGCTATTCCGGCGGTCTTAGAGAATTTGTCTTTAAAATAAATTCTCTTGTTGGGTCTGTTGATGAAACAACAAAAGAACTTTTGAATGTGTTTATGGAAATTTCTCAATTAAATAACTTTGGGGATAAAGTAAACGGAAATTATAAAGGTGTTTTTAATAAAATTAAAAACGCGGTTAATGGGTCGTTTGATGTTATTGGAAATTGTCTTGGCGAAATTATGCACGTTTTTAAGGAAATTTCGGAGTTTAATCTTGATGTTTCGCTAAACGGATTTTATAAAGGTGATTTTGAGAAAATTAAGGATTATGTTAATTCCGCTATAGGCAATTTTAATGAGCTTATAAGCGGATTTGAAAATTCAATTAAACAGTTTGATTTTGACTCTAAACAGATTCGCAGCGCTAGCAATGACCTTTCTGGAAAAACTGGACGTCAGACAGACGCTATTAACAGACTTAATATTGGCATTTCAAAACTTTCGCAGCAGTCTGTTGAAAACGAGAAAAGCGCCGCTGAGGCTAATGAAATTGTTGCGGAAGCGAAAGACAGTATTTCTGTAGGCAACGAACAAATGGACAGTATGCTTTCGGCTATGAACGCTATAAACGATACTTCAAACAGTATTTCAAATATTATCAAGGTTATTGATGATATAGCTTTTCAGACAAATATTCTTGCTCTTAACGCCGCTGTTGAGGCTGCAAGAGCCGGAGAACACGGAAAAGGCTTCGCTGTTGTCGCTGATGAGGTTAGGACTTTGGCGTCGAGAACTCAGCAGGCGGCTAAAGAAATTACGGAGCTTATTGAAAGCGCTATTGAAAAGATTTCTGACGGTTCTTCTATCGCTCATAATACGGCAGAGTCCCTTTCTGATATAATTGAGAAAATTAACAGCATTTCTTCTATTATTGAAAAAACTTCCAGAATATCTAATGAGCAGGGTTCTGAAATTGAGAACCTTAGCAAAGGAATTTCTGAAATTGACTCTGTTGCCAGAGAAATATCAAGAGACGCTGATTCTATGTCGTCGAATAGTATTACAAAAAGTTCCGATATACTTATGGAATCTATTTCAAAGTTTAAATTGAAATCAGAAACATCTATCGACAGAAAAAGAAAATTGAGTGTTTTTAAACCTGATAATAGTGGTTCTGGTTTTACTGAAAACAGGAATACCGCTCCTATAAGCAGACCAATTAGACAGCAGAGTACAAGTGTTCCTAAGCTGAATATAAGTTCCGAGCAGGGCGTTAAACATATTCCTGAGGGAGTTTCGTTAAATAACCCGGTAGGGGCAGGCGTTGTTTCAAAAGCTTCGGTACATAACAATTATGATATTGATACTATTGATTTTGACAAGACAACGGATTTTGGAAAGTATTGACGTTTAATATAAAAACCGTGGGACGCTGTCCTACACCCTGCAAGGGACTAGTCCCTTGACCCATAACGCAAAGTTTTCGCTTTGCTAAAAAAAATCGCGGCGGCGGCTTTGCCGCGATTTTTTTATACAGCGAAACGCAGTTTCGCGTAAAAGTTCTTTGCTTCTTTCTTGAAAGAAAGAAGTCGGGTTTGGGCTGAAAGCCCAAGGTTTTGTGAAGTCGGGTTTGGGCTGAAAGCCCAAGGTTTTGTGAAGCAGGGTTTGAGTTTGTTTTAAGGGGTATGTTATGAATTTTGAAAAAATATATTTCGCTAAAGTAAATGAGAGGGGGATTGTTCCCTCAAAAGAAAAATGGAACGCTGGTTTTGATATATATCCTTGCTTTGATGAGGAATATATGATTATTAAACCAGGGGAAACAGTTCTTGTTCCTACAGGGATTGCCAGCGCGCTGCCTGAAAATTATTATATACAGATTGAGGAAAGAGGTTCAAGCGGAGGAAAAGGAATTAAATACGGCGCTGGGGTTATCGACTCAAGTTATAGAGGGGAATGGTTTTTGGCGGCGTCTAATGTAAATAATAAACCTGTTATTATACTTAAAAAAAATATTGAGGAATTTGACGAACCAGCGAAAACTATTATACAAGAGGGATATATTATATATCCTTATTCTAAAGCTTTGTTTCAGGGAATTGTTCATTGCGTCCATAATGAACTTGAAGTGAGTGAGATAAGTTTTGACAAGCTTAAATCTATTCCCTCTGAAAGAGGCGGGGGTAAACTTGGCAGCAGCGGAAAATAAATTTATTGGGAGGAATATTATGAAGTATAAAAAAGCAATTGCGTTTTTGCCGGCGTTGATGATTTTCGCGAATGTTTTTGGAACGTGTGTTTTTGCTGATGAGAATTTGAGGTTGGAAGCGAAATACGCCGTTCAAATTGATATGGAAAAACATTCTGTTGAGGTTACAAGTTATAAAGAATTTGCTGACGCTCTTTTAAGGGGCGAGAAAAGTATTTATGTTATGAACTCTATTGATATGGAGGACGGTATTGTTATTGACGGTGAAGGGGTGTCTGTTATAGGAGTTCCGAATGACGTGGGAGAATTGCCGGTTCTTAATTTTGAGAATATGAAGGGCAAAAATGATATTGTGAACGGAAAGTCTTCTGATTCTGATGTGGCAGTGAGAATAAGCGGAGCTCATAACAAAATAGCTAATCTTATAATTGAAAAGGGTCACGACAATGGTATTCTTATTAAAGGTACGGGAGCTGTTAAAAATGAAGTTATAAATTGTATTTTAAGATATAACAATGACAGTGGTATGCAGATAACTGGGGGAGCTTGCGGAAATGTTGTAAAGGGCGTATATAGCTATAGAAACTGTGACGTGTTTACTCTTGGTGGAAATGCTGACGGATTTGCTGTTAAGCTTGGAGCGGGTTCGGCTGTTACTGAGGATTTATTTACAATTTTGGATAATAGAAATTATTTTGAGGACTGCTATGCTTGGGAAAACAGTGATGACGCTTGGGACAGCTTTGACAAGGATACTCCTGAACAGAGCGAGAGTTTTCAGGCGGAGGGCGGTCATTGGACTTATAGAAATGATTATGTGGATTGTATGTGCTGGAATAATGGGACGCCTGAAAGCGCTTTTGGATATAACGATTATAAAAAAGGTCTTTCTCTTGACGAAAATCTGCCGTTTATAAGAAGATTTAAAGATTTGTCAGAGGAAAGCGTTTATAATGATTTTGTTAAGGCGTATAATGACGGTTCTCTTTGCGGACGTTCTGACCAAGCGGAGGTCTATTTTTCTAAACTTGACGATATTTTTGGGGAAATTCCAACTTCAAAGGGAGCTTTGAAATCAAGCTTGATTGCTTTTGAGAATTGGGGAGGAAATCCTAATGGTTTTAAACTTGGAAGTAAGTTTACAAGAGATAATTCGTTAAGATTTATGAATAATTGTATAGCTTTTGACCACGTGAAATATGGTTTTGACAAAAATAATTCGGGTGCTAAGATTTACGCGGAAAATTGCGTTTCTTTTGGTAATAAAATTAATTATCACCTAGAAGGCTACACCGCTTATAAATGGAAGAATATAAACGGTTGGACAGGCGGAGAGACGGACGATTTGCCAAAGCCGGGAGGAAATGATGTTGATGTTTCTGTAGGAGATTTGTCTGACAAAGAAAGTGTTATAAGAAACGCTTCAGAAGAAATTGTGAAAAGCACAGCCAAAAATAAAACGATAAACACAGGAGTGTTTGAAAAGGTATTTTAAAACCGTGGGACGCTGTCTAAACCCACAAACTTTTACGCGAAACTATGTTTCGCTGTAAAAAACAGCGGCGATGGTTTCGCCGCTGTTTTTTTGTTAAAATAACGTGAGTTCGATGAAAATTTATAACTAATGGAACCTTTTTCTATCGCAAAAAGGTTCCAAACCTCCAAAAATGCTCTTAAAGCATTAAAAACCTTGAGGTTTCACCTCAAACTCCACAAACTTTTTAAAAAAAGTTTGACAAAAATTTTCGTGCGAAACTACGTTTCGCTGAGTTTCACTGTAATTTTTCATCGAACTCACGTTAAAATATTTCTTTTACAAGTTTTGCGGTTTCCTCTTTGTCATAAATATAACAGAGTGTTCTATCTATGGATTGATAATCTCCAGGAAGAGTGTGGGAACTGAAATTTGCTGTATCAAATTTTTCAATTTGCTTTATATATCTTATAATGTCACTCGCTTTAAAGTTGGTGTTTTTAACAAGTTTTAAACAATCGGCGGCAAGTGATTTTAAATCTTTTTTTTCAAGCGTCTGAGTTATAAATTCTTTTATAAATTCTCTTGAAACTTCTGTTCTTTGTAAATCCTGTCTTGGATAGCCTTTTCTGAATCTTACAAGAGATTCGGCGGAAGAACCGCTGAGAAGCTGACGTCCTCCAATAAGGTTGATATATAAGTTTTGCAAGGGGTCTGAATAATTCATTCCTTCTTTTGGGATATCAAAATAAATTCCTCCAACAGAGTCAACAATATTTTTAAACCCATTAAGGTCTATTTCAAAATAATAATCGATGTTAATTTTTAGTATTTCCTCGGATTGTTCCTCTAAAATTTTTATACCGTATTTATCTCCGGCGTATGCTGGTATTGAGCCCATTTTTGTTGATTCCGGCGGAGTATTTCCTGTATTATTTATAAGCTGTTTTTGGCTGTCGGTGAAAGTTACCGCTGTATCACGAGGAATAGAAAGCAGGTTTAATTCTCCTGTATTTCCATTATAACTTCCGACAATTATTGTATCAGCAAGCGAATTAGCATTATCAATTCCCGCTATCATAAAATTTGTTTTGTCATTTGAGGCGGTTTCTATTGGAATATCATTTAAAATATCAAAGTTATTTATATCTCCTATGGTTTTGTTTCCATTTGTCAGACAGACAATTCCTATTATAATGACAATGAAAACACAGAAAACGCTAATCCACATTTTTGGTTTTTTGAATTTTAAAATATTTTTTACTCTTTTGCTTACATAAGATTCGCCAAAAGCGAGAGGTCCCAGAGGAAGGCACCGTTTATTTATCGCGAAAGACAGAAGCGATGAACCGTAGTTTTTTATTGCTTCGTTTCCCATTTTTGAAATTACTTCTTCATCGCAGCTCATTTCCATATCTCTGTTCATATAAAAATATGCTGCCCATATAATAGGGTTAAACCAATATATTGTTACAATAAGAGAGGATATGGCTTTTATAATATTATCGCGTCTTTTTATGTGATAGTTTTCGTGATGTAAAATTAGTGAAAGTTCGGGTTCTTTCAGACGAAACGGAATATAAATTTTTGGACTTACAATTCCTGTCACAAATGGTGTTGGTATATTGTCGCACTCATAAATGTTATCTTTGTACAGCACAGCTTTCTTTACAAGTTTTTTTGTGCGGAAATATAAGAATATCTCATATCCAATTATAAGTGTTATGCCTATGAGCCATATAATTACGGCAAAAAATAATACAATTTGCAGTGGATTTATACTGTTTGTATTTTGGGCTGGAGGAAGAAAGTAATTGACTGTTTTGTTTAAAACACTTACACCTGTATCAATTGTAGGGGTATCGGCAAAGCCTATATCAAGTGGTATGTATTCCTGTAAGTTTGTTCCTGAGTTGACTTTCGCGAAATTATTTAGGTTGAAAAAACTAAAAGCCGAGGTCAGTGAAAAGGGAAAAATAAGACGTAACCCTGCAATAATCCATAAAAAATAAGAGTATTTTTTTGGAAGTTTCCTAAAAAAAAACCGGACTGCCATAATAATTATAATTACATAAGATGCGGTTATACTCATATTTAAAAGTTTTATAAAAATATCGTTTAATGCTGACATATTATCACCCCTTATGTTCGTCAATAAGTTTTTTTAGTTTTTCAGCCTCTTTTTCCGTTATCTTTTTTCCGCCGAGAAACGTTGCGACAAGATGTGAAAGAGAACCGCCGAAAGTTCTTTCCACAAAATATTCGGTTTCATCGGTTTGAACTTTTTCTTTTGGAATTAAAACTGAAATGATAGTGTTTTTATTTATTATGTATCCTTTTTCACATAATTTTTTGATAACTGTATAGGTAGTGGACTTTTTCCAGCCAAGTTTACTTTGACAAAGTTTTACAACTTCTCCCGAATTTATGGGAGCGTTTTCCCATATAATTGTCATAAAGCGATAATCACTGTCGCAAAGTTTTAAATAATCCATAGCGAAACCTCCTTAATTTTTTGGTCTATTGTTATAAACCTTGGCATAAGTTTATAACAATAGACCAAATTTGTCAAGCGTTTTTTTTATTAAAAAATAAGCCCCTTGCTTTTTTTAGCAAAGGGCTTATTTTAGTTGTTCATTCTTTTATTGGAGTCATAATTAATATTTATCTGTTCCATAGTCGTTCTTTACAAGAGTTATTTCGGGAATATAAGCGTCGTTGGCATTTTCTTCCAAAACTATTTCATTTGTGAAAGTTGGAGTGCTCATAGAAGGGGCACTGAAATTACCCGCGTTAGGATTAGTATATCTTTGATATTCCGTTTTAAGTTTAAATTTTCCAACAAGTGTTTTAAGAATGTTTGCCTGTTCGCTAAGTTCCTCGCTGATTGAGGCGCTTTCCTCAGCAGACGCGGAGTTTGCCTGGACAACATTTGAAATTTGCTCTATTCCGTCTTTTACCTGTGAAATGGCGTCTGACTGGCTTTCACTGGATTTGGCTATGGAATCCATTGTGCCAATTAAAGCTTCGGTTTTCTCAACAACGGAATTAAGTATTTTGGCAGTGTCATCGGCAATTTTTGTTCCGTTGTCAACAGCTTTGATTGAGTTTTTGATGAGAGCGGAAGTGTTTTTTGCCGCCTCGGCGCTCTTTGTCGCAAGGTTACGAACTTCATCAGCTACAACTGCAAAACCTTTTCCTGCTGTGCCAGCTCTTGCTGCCTCTACAGCTGCGTTAAGTGACAATATATTTGTCTGGAAAGCGATGTCGTCAATAAGTTTAATGATTTTGCTGATTTCACTTGATGTTTCTGTAATTTCAGCCATAGAGTCAATCATATTATCCATTTTAGTGTTGCTTTCTTTAATGGTTTCACCAAAAGAATAGGCAAGGTCTCTCGCTTGCTGAGCGTTATCAGAGTTGATGGTGACAGTATTTGCTATTGTTCCTATTGTTGCCACAAGCTCCTCAACTGAACTTGCTTGTTCTGTGGCTCCCTGAGCAAGCGTCTGAGAACTGTCTGAAACCTGAGCGGAACCGTCTGAAACTTGATTGGCGCTCTGATTGATATTTCCCATTGTGTGATTGAGAACTTCAGAAAGATTTTCAAACGCTTCTTTGATTTTGAAAAATTCACCATTATAATCGTATTTGAGTGTGAAGCACAAATCTCCGTTGGCTATTTGGTTTAAAACAGATGTTACCTCATTAATGTAATTTATGTATTCTTTAAGATGAATGACTGTTTTGTTGAAACCTTTGGCAAGAACACCAAGTTCGTCTTTTCCGTCATACGTAATTGTGTGGTCAAGATTTCCATCGGCAATTTCCTCTACAATGTTTTCAAGCTCTTTGATGGGAGTTGTAATTGACCTTATGAGTAAAAGGCTGAAAGCGATTACAATAATTAGAATTATCACAATAATTACGATTGAACTTGTAGCGGCAGTGTTATATGTTGAGTAAGCACTTTCCTTTGAAGCGGTGGCTCCTCTTTCATTTAAAGCAATAAGTTCGCTGACAGAGTCGGTTGCCGCGTTGAAAGCGGTGAGGGATTCGCCCAATAGTTCTTTTTCCGCTTCTGCATTTTTGCCCTCATCTTTGAAAGCAAGAGATTTTTCAAATTGTTTTAAATAGTTATCTACTGTTGTTTTTACGGAATTTAAAGCAGATTGCTCATTACTGTCAAGAATATATTGTTCATATTCAGTCATTTCATTTTGTAAGAGATTATAAAATTCTTTGGCTTGGTTTCTTGTTTCATTAATTATGGCTTCATCTTGCGAAAGTATGTATTTATACTCGCTGGTTCTATACCTTGAAAGATATACGTATATATTTGAAGCTGTTACGGATGATGGCATCCAGTTATCTGATATAGTTGTCAGCTGACCATTTAATTGGTTCATTGAGATAATTGAGAAAACTGATAGACTGATTGTACATATAATAAAAAATACAAGCAGTAATATCAATCGTACACTTATTTTGATATTTTTCATAATTTTCGCTCCTTTACAATTTTTTTTGAAATATTACTACATATCATAAATTATTTTAGCATAAATAAGTAATTTTGTAAAGAAGGTACTTAAGGTAAATTTTATCTATTTAAGGAAACACCGCATAATTCAAAAAATTATTTTTATTTTTTGAATTATGCGGTGTTTGACTATAATTTTTAGAAATATAAAAAACACTGTTGATTTTGAAAAACATTTGAGATATAATTAGAAAACTAACAGTTATAATACTAATAAAATGAGGTGAGTTTATTATGGATTTTACATTTCATTATTTGCTGATGGCTGACCATTTAATGCTGCAAAAACAGTTTTTTTGCAATATTAAGGATTTGAAACTGTCATTAGGTCAGCCGAAAGTTTTGGACTATTTGAGATATAATGATGGGGCTATGCAAAAAGATATTGCCAAGGGGTGTCATATTGAACCCGCTTCACTTTCAACAATTTTAAATGGAATGGAAAGAAGCGGTCTTATAATAAGAAATATGGATAGGGACAATAGGAGAAATGTAAATATTTTTATGACAGACAAAGGAAAAAAGTTATGCGAACATATTGGTGAGGAGTTTATTTCAATTGAGAAGAAAGCATTGACTGGTTTTTCAAAAAGAGATGAAAAACAATTAATTGAGTATATGATAAGAATTTATAATAATTTGGAGGCGTGATTATGAGTAAAAAGGAATTGATTAAAAGATATGTTTTATTTATTGTGAGTCTGTTTTTTTCAGCGCTGGGTGTGGCTGTTACAAAACATGGTGAACTTGGAGTATCTCCCATTTCCTCTGTTTCAAATGTTTTGAGTTTTAAATTTACAGATATTTCTCTTGGAATGTGGCTGATAATATGGAACTGTATTCTTATAGCTGGTCAGATTATAATATTGAGAAAAGATTTTAAAGCTGTACAACTGCTTCAGATACCTTTGTCATTTATTTTTGGATATTTTACGGATTTGGGTATGTGGCTTGTATCATATATTTCTGTAAACAATTATATCGCTCAGATTATTTTTGTTTTCAGTGGTATAGTAATACTTGGGTTTGGAATATCATTATCAGTTACAGCGAATGTAATTATGAATTCGGGAGAGGCTTTTGTAAAAGCTGTTTCGGATAAAAGCGGAAAAAATTTTGGCAATATAAAAATAAGCTTTGATATATGTAATGTTATTTTGTCACTTATATTGTCGTTGGTACTTTTTAACGGAGAGGTAATTGGAACGAGAGAAGGTACTGTTATTACAGCGCTTTTTACGGGACTAGCTGTTAAATTTTTTATTAAAATATTAAAATCTCCGCTGAAAAAATCTCTTGGTGTGTATAGTGAAAGAACTTAACAAACGTGAGTTCGATGAAAATTTATATTATTGGAACCTTTTTCTTTCGCAAAAAGG
>CAOJPS010000049.1 GCA_948441255.1 uncultured Eubacteriaceae bacterium
AGTGCAAGGAAAAAGCTCGCAATCATAGTCGGAGCCTATGATAAGAGGTTTTGACGCAACAATGAAGAATATCGTAAAAATCTATAAAATCATAATTATGCAGTATTGCATTAAGTTCTTTCACTATATCAATATATTCTATTTAATGGCTTTTGTAGGACATTTTGTAGTACATACGCCGCATTGAACACATTTGCCATAATCCACTTTAGCAAGAAAATTCTCAATATGTACAGCGTCATATTCACAGTTTTTCTGACACAACGTACAGCCTATACAACCGACAGAGCAGTTTTCTCTGACAATTTTCCCGTTGTCCCTTGAATTACAAGCAACGTGAATATTATTCTTATAAGGCACAAGCTCAATAAGCTGTTTTGGACATGCAGCCACACAAGCTCCGCAGGAAGTACATTTCTCCTTATCAACAACAGCCACGCCGTTAATTACAGAAATTGCCCCAAAATTACAAACCTTGACACAATTTCCATCACCAAGACAACCATAAGAACAACCCTTAGCTCCTCCGGCAAGAGCGTTTTCCATAGAACAGTCGTCCATACCATAGTAATCATATTTAGACTTACTAACCTCACAGTTTCCGGCGCACTTTACAAAAGCCACCATTTTTTCAGATTCCGAAGCCTCAACACCCATAACCTTAGCAACCTTAGCGCCAACAGCGGCTCCTCCTACAGGACATCCGTTTGTTTTGGCCTTTCCGCTGACAACAGCCTCCGCAAAAGCATCACATCCCGCGAAACCGCATCCTCCGCAATTTGCCCCTGGAAGACAATCTCTGACAAGAGGTATTCTCTCATCTTGTTTCACTTTAAATTTAACGCCCGCGAAGCCAAGTCCAAGACCAAATATAACTCCAAGACCGCCTATACTCAAAACAGGAAAAAGTATACTGTTTATATCCATTTATATCTACCTCCTTGTTTATAAAAGACCCGAAAAGCCTAAAAATGAAATTGACATCAAACCGGCAGTAATTAAAGCAATGGGAAATCCTTTAACAGAAGGAAGAATATTGTTTCTTTCGAGTCTTTCTCTTATTCCCGCAAAAAGAACAATAGCAAGAGTAAATCCCAAAGCGGCTCCAACGCCGTAAACAAGAGAATAAATAAACTTAGTTCCCACAGACACAACCTCAAGAGCCTCTAAATCCTGCATACTGGCAACAGCAACACCCAAAACAGCGCAGTTAGTTGTTATAAGAGGTAAATATACACCAAGAGCCTGATAGAGAGTCGGAGATGATTTTTTAATAAACATTTCAATAAACTGCACAAGAGAGGCAATTATCAAAATAAAAGCAATATTATATAAATAACTTATATCAAGCGGTATTAATATGTAATTATACACCAAACATGTCGCCGCCGACGCGATAGTCATTACAAACGTAACAGCTATACCCATACCGACAGCGGTTTCAACTTTTTTTGAAACGCCGAGGAAAGGGCATATGCCTAAAAACTTAGACAATACAAAGTTATTTACAGAAATAGCGCCAAAAAACAGCGTAATAAAATTTATTTCTTCCATGTCCTTAACCTCCTTTAATTTTCACCTTTAATTTTTTTAATAAGTATCATAAGAAAAGCAAGAGTAAAAAACGCGCCGGGAGCGAGAATCATAATAATAGTCTGAGGAAACGCCTCTGGAAGAACAGAAATTCCAAAAACAGCCCCGCTTCCAAGCAATTCTCTCACAACTCCTATAACTCCAAGAGCAACCGTAAAACCAAGCCCCATACCAATTCCATCAAACATAGAGGCAATAACGCCGTTTTTAGAAGCAAAAGCCTCCGCACGGGCAAGTATAATACAGTTTACAACAATAAGAGGGATAAAAAGTCCCAGCGACGCGTTCAAATCAGGTAAAAACGCTTTTAAAAGCATTTGAACAATTGTAACAAAACTAGCAATTACAACAATGTAAGCTGGAATCCTTATTTGGTCCGGAATAAATTTTCTTATTAAGGAAATAGCCATATTAGAACAAACCAAAACCGCCATAGTTGAAAGCCCCATACCAATACCATTAACAGCGCTTGTTGTAACAGCCAGCGTAGGACACATACCAATAACCTGAACAAAAGTAGGATTATCGTCAATTATACCGTTTTTCAATATTTTCAATGGATTCATTATTCAACGCCTCCTCTATTTTCAGAATTATAACCATTAGCGCCTGTTCTTGAATTAGGGGCAGTATTCATATGACGCTGTTCATGATGAATTGGCGGTTCCGGCGGATTCGGCAAATCAGGCGGTGTCGGCGGTTCCGGCGGATTTGGCAAATCAGACGGTGTTTGTGATTCAGATTGATTTGCCGTCGCACCCGAATCTGAATCAACCTTGTCAGAAAAATCATTTTTAGCTTCACCGTTATTTTTAATAACATTATTATAAAAATCATAAGCGGTATTTACCGCGTTTGTCACAGCATTTGAGGTAATTGTAGCGCCCGTAATAGCCTTAATCTCATATTCTTCGGCAGAATCGCCTTTTGAAACATAAAGCCTTCCCGATTTACCGCTAAACTGATTTTTCCAGTCAGTAGCGGCATTAGCGCCAAGACCCGGTGTTTCTTCGTGAGATAAAACATCAACGCCGCTGATAACGCCATCTTTAGTAATGCCAATCATAAGATTTAATCCTGTGCTAAATCCTTTTGTAGTAGCGGAAAAAGTATATCCCACAGAATTTCCGTTTTCATCTAAACCTTCCGAATAGCTTTTTATAACACTATAATCTTTATTCTCATTTTTTATTTCGTTATTGAAACTTTTAGCCTCTGGAAGAACTTCTTTCATAGAATTTTCTTTCGCTATAGTTTCCTGTTCCGCTATTTTATCTTTTGTCGCGATATTAACAGCGCCCAAAAGACCAGCGGCAACAACAGTAATAATAAGAAGAACAATACCTGGTTTAATAATATCTTTCATCATTTTGCTTTACCTCCTCCAAATATTTTTGGTTTTGTATATCTGTCAATCAAAGGCACAGCAAGATTCATAATAAGTATTGAGTAAGAAACACCCTCCGGATATCCGCCGTAAACTCTTATAATAGAGGTCAAAATACCACAGCCTATACCCATTATAATCTGCCCTATAGGAGTTACTGGAGAAGAACTGTAATCTGTCGCCATAAAAAACGCTCCAAGCATCAAACCGCCGATAAATATTTCATAATAAGGCACGCGTCCGAAAGCCCAAGTTAAAATAAAAACAGTAGCAATATATGTAAATGGAATTCTCCAAGAAATAACTTTACGGAACAAAAGATAAAGTCCGCCAAGTATAAGAGCGATAGCGCAGGTTTCACCGATACAGCCTCCAACATTGCCAAACAGCGCGTTTAAAATATCTCCCGACTGAGGGGCAAAAGCGCCTGAACTTTTAACAACAGCAAGAGGAGTAGCATAAGACGTGGCGTCAACAACAGGAGTATTCACACCAAATATTTCCATAAAAGAATTCAATCCCGCAGGCTGAGTAAACGCCGTCATATCAGTAGGATATGAAGCAAGTAAAAACGCCCTTGCCGCAAGAGCTGGATTAATAAAGTTCTGACCGATTCCGCCAAAAAGCTGCTTTGCCACAACAATAGCAAAAAAACCGCCTACAATCGGCATCCAAAAAGGAGAAGAAGCCGGAAGATTCATTGCTAGCAAAAGACCAGTAACAACAGCGGAAAGGTCACACACAGTAATTTTCTGTTTAGTAACCTTTTGAAAACCTGCCTCAAAAAATACACACGAAGCTATAGAAATTGCTATAACTAAAAGCGCACTTAAACCAAACGCCCAAATTCCCATAAGCGCGGCGGGAGTTAAGGCTATAATAACATCTCTCATTATCGAACTTGTAGAATCTTTAGAACGAATATGAGGAGTTGACGAAACTATAAATTTAGAATTATCCATTTTTCAATCCTCCATTTACTTCTTTTTTTTCATAGCCATAACAGCTCTTTTAGTTACTCTTATAGATTGAGCAAGATGTCTTTTAGCTGGACAGACGTAAGAACACGAACCGCATTCAATACAGTCAAGGCCATGATTTTTTTCAAAAGCTTCAAAATCATTAGCAAGAACGTCACCATTAAGCTCAATAGGCATAAGCCCCATAGGACATACCCCAACACACTTTCCGCAGCGTATACAGTTGCTTTCTTCAGGAAGCTCCGCTTCCTCCTTTGTAAGACACAATATTGCGGAAGATGTTTTTATCAAGGGGACATCAAGAGAATATACAGCAACTCCCATCATAGGCCCTCCGGCAATAACCTTTGCTGGTTCTTCCTTAAAACCGCCTGTCATTTCAATAAGTTCTCTAAAACTCATACCCAAACGAACCTGATAATTTCCAGGATTTTTAACAGCTCCGCCAGAAAGAGTAACAATTCTTCTCATAAGGGGACGGTCTTTAACAACAGCTCTTTCAATCGCAAGAATAGTATCAACATTATCGACAATACAACCCACATCCGCTGGAAGTTTTCCCGAGGGAACTTCTCTTTTTGTAACAGCGTAAATCATCTGTTTTTCAGAGCCTTGAGGATATTTTTTCTGCAAAGTAACCACTGAAATATTGGATATTTTTTTAGAAGCTTGCGTTAAAAGCTCAATGGCGTCCATTTTATTGTTTTCAACCGCAATATATCCTCTCGCATTTGGGTGAAGTTTTAAAACTATTTCCAACCCTTTAATAACCCTATCCGTCTTCTCAAGAAGAACACGATGGTCAGTAGTCAAATAAGGCTCACATTCAGCAGCGTTTACAATTATAGCGTCAATTTTCTTTTCAGGACCAGGATTAAGTTTTATATGAGTAGGAAAACCTGCTCCGCCAAGTCCAACAATACCGGCATTTTTAACCTTCTCAATAATTTTCTCACGTGAAAAAGATTCATAATCCGTATCTTTGCCCAAAGAGGGGTCTTCCTCAAATTTACCGTCATTTGTGATAATAATTGCCTTTGACATAGCTCCGCCAGGAGTAAGTACCTGTTTTATCTCTTTAACAACGCCAGAAACCGAAGAATGAATAGGCGAGGAAACAAACGCTCCGCTCTCAGCAATTTTCTGACCAAGAAGAACTCTGTCACCTTTAGAAACAATAGGTTCACATGGAGCGCCTATATGCTGGCTCATAGGCACAACAATATCCGAACCTTCTTCAGGCATTAAAATTTTAATCTGTTTTTTATTTGTATATTCTTTTGAATCAGGCGGATGAACGCCGCGCTTAAAAGTTAATGCTTTCATTTTTTTAACCTCCTTAAAATTCTTTCATATATATAATAATAATATATATGAAAAAAAAGTACAAGATTTGATAATTTTTAGACAAATTAATCAACCAGCACATATATATTATACATTAAAAAATATATTTGTACAAATATATTATGTTTAATGGAATATTTATTCATAAATATCACAAAAATATCCAAATTACTACGTACAACTTAAATTAAACAAATAATATTAAAAATATTATTATAAATAATTATCAAATTTTTTAGAGTTTAAATTTCGTCAAATTTATTTATTTCTCATAAAAAAACGTCAAATATTGTCTAAAATATAACAATATTGCAAAATTAGTTATAGAAAATACCGCATAATTCAAAAAATTATTTTTAATATCCTTTGTGCGGTGTTTCCCTAAAAATTCTGTATTTATTTTATGACAAAAAAAAACTGTTGTATGAACACTTAACGCACATACAACAGTTTCCATTTTATTTAGCATAATCTATAGCTCTAGTTTCTCTAATAAGGTTAACCTTAATCTGACCAGGATATTCAAGTTCAGCCTCAATATTTTTCGCAATATCCCTTGCTAGCAAAGTCATATCAGAATCATCAACCTCATCGGGTATTATAATAATTCGCAATTCACGCCCCGCTTGAATAGCGAAAGATTTTTCAACTCCGTTAAACGAATCAGCGATATTTTCCAAAGTCTGAAGACGTTTAATATAAGATTCCAAAGTTTCGCGTCTGGCACCAGGTCTTGCGGCAGATATAGCGTCGGCCGCCTGAACCAAAACGGCAATAATACTTGTCGGCTCAACATCACCGTGATGTGCTTCAACAGCGTTAATAATAATATCATTTTCACGATATTTACGGCACAAACTTGCCCCAAGACTAACATGAGAACCCTCAACATCATGATTAACCGATTTGCCAATATCGTGAAGCAAGCCGGCACGTTTAGCAAGAGTAACATCAACACCAAGTTCTCCTGCCATAATACCACACAAATGTGACACCTCAACAGAATGTTTTAAAATATTCTGACCATAGCTTGTTCTAAATTTCATCTTACCAAGCAAACGTATTAACTCGGGGTGAAGCCCGTGAACTCCTGTTTCAAAAGAAGCCGCCTCACCTTCATCTTTAATCATAACTTCAACTTCTTTTTTTGCCTTTTCAACCATTTCCTCAATTCTTGCCGGATGTATACGACCATCAATAATAAGCTTTTCAAGAGCAATCCTAGCAATTTCCCGTTTCATAGGATCAAAACAGGATAAAATAACAGCCTCTGGAGTATCATCAATAATAAGCTCAATACCGGTAAGTGATTCAAGAGTTCTTATATTTCTTCCTTCTCGCCCAATAATTCTTCCTTTCATTTCATCATTAGGCAAAGGAACAACCGAAACGGTTGTTTCTGTAACGTGGTCAACAGCACACCTCTGGATAGCGGAAGCAATAATATCCTTAGCCTTTTTATCAGCTTCCTGTTTGGCTTTGTTTTCAATTTCTTTAACCATAACAGCGGCCTCGTGCTTAACCTCAGATTCAATTGTTGACAATAAGTACTGTTTTGCCTGTTCCGAAGTAAACCCAGATATACGCTCAAGTTCAGTTGTTTGTTGTTCTTTAAGTCTGTTAGCTTCTTCTTTAATAGTATGAAGCTCCTCAACCTTAACTTGAAATTGTTCTTCTTTTCTTTCCAAAGAATTAGTTTTCTTATCCAAAGTTTCTTCTTTTTGCAATAATCTTTTTTCAAACCTCTGAAGTTCTGATTTTCGTTCTTTATATTCTCTTTCAGCTTCATTCTTGGCTTTAATGTTTTCTTCTTTCGCTTCAAGCAAAATTTCTTTTCTTTTAGCTTCAGCTTCAGCTTTAGCCTTAATAATAATATTGTCAGCCTCTTTTTCAGCAGAACCTATTTTAGCCTCGGAAATCCTTCTTCTAAAAAGATAACCAATAGATGCCCCTATACAAACAGATAAAACACAAGAAAGAGCTATAACAAGTATTTCTGTTGTTTCCAGAATAAAACACCTCCTTTATTAAATTTTCAAAGTTCAGGAACATAAATAGAAAAATTTATGTCTATATACAAAATTTGACTTTTAAGTATTAAATCCAAATATACGAGAAAAACATATATTTAAAAAACAATACCCTTATCATTTTATAACCATTTAACAATAATGTCAAGTGCTTGCGTTTTTCAGCTTCAAAGATTCTTTATAGAATTAAAATAAACCCCCTCGTTTTTTAAAGCGTATTCATTGCCAAAAGAGCAAATATGACTTTTAGTCAAACATTTTTCAAAAATATCCGAAAATTCGGAAATATCTGATTGTTTTATACTCAAAACAGCCTCTCTTTCTGCCTGTCTTTGTTCATCAGATATTTTCGACAATTTTCTTTTTAAAATTTTATTCATAATCTGACTGATTTTTATTGGTCTATCCAAAACATTGATAGTCCCTATAATATATTTTCGCATTTCTCTGTCAGAAAGCCTAATATTTTTTAAATAATCAGGAATATTTTTATAGGCGTCAAAAGTTTTCAAAACATTGGGGTCACGATAAGAATATAAATAAAATAGACCCCTCCTTAAAAATGAAAACCCACTTCCATAAGCGCCTCCCTCAACTCTTATTTTATTCCAAAGATAATCAGACTGAATTATTTTCTCAATGGCAAGCATTTTTCCTTCATATTTCACGCCAAATTTTTTATAATCCGCTGCCATAACATTATACTGAACCTCCGAACCAATAATGAAAGCCTCATTTTCGCAATCATTTATTAGACGAATATTTTTTCTTATAAAATCAGAATTATTAAACTTTCCACATATATTTTGAAGCTTTCCATAAACGTTTTTATAATTTCCCTCATCACAAACAAGACCAAAAGTCATAGCGTTTTTGTTAAAAATTTTATGAGAAACAACTTTAAGCCTATTTACAACAATATCCGCCTTACTGTCAAAATCATTCAGAAGCCCTTTCAAAAACCGATAAAATTCCAAACCCTCAACATATTGAGAATATCTGTCACATTCAGACAAATATGACATACACCTTGAAACAGCGTAAATATGACCGTTTTTAACAAAGCTTTTTTCAAGCAAAAGGCAAAATTCTAACAAAAGTTCTTTAATTCTTTTTTTATCAAAAACTGATGAAAATATTACTTCCTCCGCTATAGAAAATACATTATCAATATTTTTTCTCAAAAACTTCATATTAATCGACAAAACAGGCAAAAAATCATTATCATTGCCATAGGTTTCAAAATCAGCGTTAAAATCACCGAAATAAAAATTAATTTCATTAGACACTTGTTCATAACTATAGCTTTTTGTATCCAATTTGCCAAAAATATATTTCAAAACAGAAATATACTTTAATTCCTCAGCATCAAGAGTTCTTGTATCAAAAAGCATATTAACATAAATTATATCATCATTTTCTATTAAGCTTGAAATAAGCTTTACTCCCCCAATAAAATCCTCAGAAATCTCAATATTTTTAGCTAATTTATCAATATCCTCAATTTTTAAGACAGGAATCTTTTTAATATCTCCCTCAGTGTCTGTTATTTTCTTATAATTATCAAATTCAGCGTCATCTTCGTAGAAAACCGTTTCAGAATTTTTTTTACCCACAGGTTTCATAACAGCAAAAACATAACTTTTATTTTCAATTAAATATTTTTTAATAACCTCCTCAAAATTAAGTTTATCAACATATTCAAACAATTCGTTAAACTTTATTCCGTCAAAATTTCCATTATTATAAACAAAGCTTTTAATCATCAAAATATTATAAAAAAGTCCTTTAGGTTTATATCCAAAATCTTCTTCTTTAAAATAAAATCTGTATTTATTTATACAGCTTTCAACAAGCCTTCTGTCAAGTCCATTTTCAACAATTTCATTAAGAGTGTCAAAATAGACTTTTTTAAACTTTTTCAAATCGTTAAACTCAGTTTTTTCAACCGAAACAAAAAAAGCCGTCTGGAACATACCATCATCAAATCCACCGCAAACATTATCCCCTATTCCATTTTTAATAAAAGCTTTTTTAAGCGGTGAACTTTCTGTTTCCAAAAGAATATCCGTCAAAATCTCAAAAGCAAAAGATAGTTTAAAATCCAAAGCATCGCCTATAATCGCGCCGCACTCAAAATAATTTTTATTTTCCTCACACTGATTATCATAAACCTCATAATTAAATTCAGTCGTTTTAATTTCCTCATATTTTTTCTGAAGCATATATTCCATTTTAATTTCCTTAAAATCAAATTCTGACAAATAATCTCTGTCAATAAACTCAAGATATTTGTCAATATCAATATCTCCGTACAAATACAAAATACAATTAGCTGGGTGATAATATTTTTTATGAAATTCCAAAAATTCCTCATAGGTCAATTCTGGAATAAATTCTGGAACTCCGCCAGAATAAAATTTATATTTTGTATCCTCAAATAATTTTTCTGTAGTTTTAAAATCAATAATTCTATCAGGAGAAGAAAATACCCCTTTCATCTCATTGTAAACAACCCCATTTATCTTTTCCTTTTCTTTGTGGTGTCCCTCTTGCAAAAAAATACCTTTTCGTTCATAAATTAAAGGAAAAAACACAGCGTCAAGATAAACGTTCATAAGATTAATAAAATCCTTTTCGTTAGTACTTGCCACAGGATACATTGTTTTATCAGAAAAAGTCATAGCATTAAGATAAGTATTCAAAGAGCCTTTTGAGAGTTCATTAAAAGGGTCTTTAACAGGATATCTTCTTGAACCGCACAATACGCTATGTTCCATAATATGAGCGATTCCTTTGTTATTTTCAGGCAAAGTCTTAAAAGTAGCGGAAAATACTCTATTATTATCATCATTTTCAATATAAACCAGCTTAGCTCCGGAAATATGCTCATATATAAAACCTTCCGAAGAAATATCATCAATGTATTCATTTTTTAAAAGCTTAAAATTAAATTTCATATAAACCTCCTAAATAAAAAAAATTAAGGCAATATATTAAAAAAGGCATCGCAAAATATCATTATATATTTTACAATACCTTAAAAACTATTTAATACTCATCTGCCACGCCCATTCACCAATATATGGAATTTTAACAACTTTCCCGCAATAAGCCATAACAATCAAAATTATGTAGGCAATAAATGAAACAAAAGCTACAAAACCACTAACAATAAATTTAAAAAATACAAATCCTAAAAGAGGAAAGCTAAATACAGCGGATATAAGAAAGTTCAAAATCAAAACGCAAATAAAAAACATAATAGACTGTAAAGAATGAAATTTTATAAATTGATTTTTCCTTTCAATAATAAGAAATATTATACCGCTTATAAATCCAAAAACATAAGCCAAAGCACCTTCAGCATTTTCAGATAATCCAAGCTTTGTATTATTCATAAAAAACCTCCTTTCGGCTTTTAAGTATAATTGAAAAGTGATAAATTATAGCAAAGCAATAAAAAAATAAATAGGAAAATTTTAATAAAGTCCAATATATCAGAGAATTTTTTTATTGTTTTAAACTAAAAATCTTACGAATTATTATAACATTTTATCAGAAATATAGCCTCTCGCATTTTCTGAACGAATTGATTTATAAATATCATCATTTTTTCTCACACCAGCAAAAATACCAGCGGCATTAACACAAGCTTCAATACACTCATAGTTTCGCACAAATTTCTCCGCGATAAACCAATTTCTATCATTGGAGCTATTATTGGTATAGCAAAAAATTTTATACGCTATATTTCTGATAAAATCCTTATACATATCCTCTCTTTTATCCAAAGAGATAACATTCATAAAATCTTCTTTTGTTATAATATCATTTTCAGACAAAAAACAAACTATATCCTCCGCACAGCACCAAAGTCTTAAAGCATTGTCATATTGTGTATATTCCCATAAAAAATATGACAATATTTTTATACTGTTAAAAAGTTCACCTTTCATAAAATCATCCCTTTCAAAACAAACATCACAAAGAAGACATTTCTCTGTTCGCCAAATTTTTATATCTGCTTTGAGGATGATTTTGGGCAACCTGAGTATAGTAATCTTTAGCCTTTTCCGTATCCCCAAGCTCTTTAACCGCTTTCGCTAGATAATACATAGCGGTATATTTTGTAGTCAACTCCTCATCGGCATATAAAATACTTTTTTCAAGAGTGTCTTTAGCCTCCTGATACTTTTTAGAGTTAAAAAATCTTTGCCCCTGAGTAGAAAGGTTTTTAGCCTCTCTTGAGTAAACCTTAGATTTCAGTTCTGTATATTCTTTAAGTTTTTCAGCATTAAGCATATTTACATTAATTGATGAAATAACATCAGCAGCTTCGGTATAATTGCCCTTTGAGGATAAAGATGAAGCATTATCAAGTTTGTCAAGAGCGTCTCGTTCTTCTGACTGTTTCTGATAGTTTGTAATTTCAGCTTTAAGAGTTTCATTTTCCTTTTGAAGTTCATTAACCTTTCCCTCAAAATTTTTAGCCTTTTCTTCATCATATTTAGTTTGAATTTCAAGCTTTTCAGCGTTAATCTTGTCAATTTCCGCCTGTTTCTCATCAGTAATTCCCGGAAAAACAAGTACAAATAAGACTGCTGCCGTACAAACACAGCCCGCGACAAATACAAGAAGTTCCATAATTTTTGAAATTTTAGAATCTCTTGACTTTCTGCTTATTTTAGGCTCAAATTTAACAGGTTCATCATAAGCCTTGTTTGTCTTCACAATTTTAATACTTTCCACAAGCCTTGAACCATCTGGACATAATTCTTTAAAATAGAGCAGTGCTTGAGGATTAGAAGAATCTATACTCAAAACTTTTTTAATAATATCCAAAGCGTTTTCATTTTTATTCTGCATCATATAACAAAGGCTCAAAAGATTAAGAGCGGAAACAAATTTAGGATTATAATCAACGGCCTTTTTAAGCTGAATAATAGCCATATCCTCACTTTGCTGAGAAGCAAATCTAACCGCTTGATTATACAATTTTAAGGATTCATTCAAATTTTGAAATTCCTTAGAATTTTTTTGAAAATACTCAACATATTCAATAGCAGGATTATTCTCTTTTCTTATATTTGAACTTATAACCCATTGTTTAAGAGCAAGACTGATTTTTCCTGTTTCATAATAAACAAGTCCAAGAACGTTTCTTGAATTAATATTATTTTTGTCAAATAAAATACTTTTGTTTAAAGCTTCCTCCGCGTGTGTAAAATCACAAGCTTTAACCTCCGAAAGCCCTTTATTGTACAAAACATTTGAAATATCGGAAATTTTAGAGAAAACGCTTATATCACTTCCGCAATTGGAACATTTTTTTTTGTTTTCGCTAAAAGAATTACACATAGGACATATCACAATAAATCTTCTCCTTAACCATTATTTACAGCTTTCCGCTGTTCCAAAAGTTGCTTCAAAATATCCATCATATCTTTAGTTTCGTCAGAATTAATGGAATTTTCAATATCATCAACTTCCATAATAGGTTTATACTTTTGAATTTCTCTTTTAAAATCAATCATATCAAAGCCTCCCAATTATAATAAATTATTTTAATAATTTCAAGCCAATTTTATCACAATATTTCAAAACATCTCCCGCAAGATATAAAGAACCAGCACAAATTATACAATCATTTTCATCAGAAATATTCAAAGCCAAATCAACAGCCTTTTCAAAATCTCTTTCAACAAAAACATTTTTGTTTCCAAAATTCCCCATTCCAGACAGAATCTCCGCTTTAACTGCTCTTTTGTTATTTGTTTCTGTAAATATTATATTATCACAAAACTCCGAAAGTTTAAATACCATTTCAGAACAATCTTTATCTTTCAAAATTCCTATGATAATTGTTATTTTTTTATTGCCGCTTTTAATATTTCGCAAAAATAAATTTAAACAGTCAACCCCCTCATTATTATGAGCGCCTTCAATAATGAACAACGGCTTTTTCATAATAACTTCCATACGCCCTCTTATTTTAGCGTTTGCCATTCCTTTAAAAACAGCGTCATCTGAAATAACAATATTCTGTTTTTTCAAAGCCTCAACAGCCATAAGAGAATTGCAAGCGTTAAAAACCTGATAATCACCTAAAAGACCAACAAAAATTTTGTCATAATAAAAGTAATCATTTTTAACGCTAAAAATTGTTCCCTTAAAGCTTCGTTCAACAATTTCAACGCCATAATCTTCCGTGTAGAAAAGCATTGAGTTTTTTTCCAAACAAATATCTTTAATAATATTATACACTTCTTTTGACTGAGAATACAATACCGTAAAAGAATTTTTCTTAATAATACCGCCTTTTTCTCTAGCAATTTCCGAAATAGTGTTTCCAAGATACTCGGTATGGTCAAAATTTATTGTTGAAATAACAGAAACCAACGGATTTTCAATAATATTTGTCGAATCAAGTCTTCCTCCCAATCCCACTTCCAAAACAACAAAATCCACTTTCTTTTCCGCAAAATAGCTAAAAGCGGCAGCGGTAATAATCTCAAAAAAAGAAAAGAACACAGAAAAAAAAA
>CAOJPS010000050.1 GCA_948441255.1 uncultured Eubacteriaceae bacterium
ACGAAACTACGTTTCGCTGAGTTTCACTGTAATTTTTCGTCGAACTCACGTTATGATAAGAGGTTTTGAAACAGCAATGGAAAATATCAGTCAAAAGGTACCGCAAAGAAATGCGGCGGCAGGCATAGCCTGACGTTTTTGCGAAGCAAAAATACTGAGCGTGTGAAATTATAATTATGCGGTATTGCCTTAAAATAATTCGTCTATTTTTTTATGTTCAAAGCCGTCTATAAAGGCTCCTTTTGCTGTGCAGTTTATAAGTTTGGTTTCCGGATGTCTTTTCGCGAATTTTCTGAACCATTTAAGGTATTCGTATAGGTTTTGGGGAGAAGGATAGTTGTTTCCGTCTATGCCTTTGACTATTTTTTGGTTTTTTGTGGCTAAAAAAGAGCTGCCTTCACCAGAGTGCATTTTTTCTGAATGATAGCACAAATCTTGTCCTATAAGTATGAGCGGGGAACAACCCATAAGGCGGGCGAGGCTTAACGCGGTGGTGGCAACAGAACCGCCTGTCTCAACGGCAAAGCTTTTTTCTTCTTCTGAGTGGATTTGTTCTGATAGTTCCTCGAATAAAATATATTTTTCACCTTTGTAATTTTCGACAGAAGGGTGGATTGTGGACAAAAAGAAAAGAGGAATTGAGGTTTCGTTTAAGTCAAGCTGATTTATTACGTGCCCCTGAGGGTCTGTGATTATTGTGAAGTCGGGTTTTACTCCAATGCTTTTTAAGTATTTAAGGGACCTGCCTACACTTATTATAATGGCTTTTTCCTTGATGTTTTTTAGCCTGCCTCCATTGATTTCAAGTGAGGGGCCGGCGGAAACTATTATGGCGGGTTTTCCTTTGAATTTATCTTTGAATATTTTTCCTCCGTTTTTATATCCTTTGGTTAAATTTATTTTTTCATTTTCTGAAAGAAGATGACCATAGACTTTATTTGACCTTGTTTTAATTATATATGTTTCAAATATTTCTTTGATTTCCAGAAATGTATCGGGAATGATTCTTAAAGATGGTTCGTGGCAGATGAATGATGAATCTTCCTTTTTTAAAATATGGCTGACAGCGGAAACAGCTTCTTTAAAATTTGCCGGAGCGATAAAAGTGATATTTTCTCTTTTTAAAACCTCTGATATGTTTGTATGCTCAAACGCGGTTTTTATGAGTGAAGGATTGCACTCGACAATATACAGGTGTTGTTTTTCAGTAAGTTTATTGGCCAGCGATTTTATGTGAAAACCCATACCTATTCCGTATACGAAGATGTTTTTTGACGGGGTGAGGTATTCTTTGGCAAAGGTGACCGCTTCTTTTTCGGGATTGTATTTACTGTTTATATAAAACGAACTATCTTTTGTTATGATTTTTAAAACAGGAAAACCATTTTTACTTATTGATATATTAAAAACAGAATTGTCAATTTGTGTGTTCTCTAATATATTTTTTATTCTATTGGAATCAAACATTATATTACTCCTTTCTGGTTTAGTGTAATTACTGTATATTGAATAAAAAAAACGAATATGATATAATGGCTGTATTATAACATAAGTATGATTTATAAGCAACAAAAGAACTGGGGGAATGACATTGGAAAACCCAAATTTACCGGAAATAAAATTTAAAATGAGGTTTTTGACGGATATTCTTGAGCGAAAGCTGGATTTTCTTAAACAGATATATGGAATAACCGAAAATCAGGAATTGTTTGAAAAAACTATGTCGGGAGAGGACAGGGAAGTTTTGCTTAGAGAGGCGGTTAGAGAAAAACAGAAAATAATAGATGAACTTATTGCCGCTGACAATACTTTTATTAGAGTTTTTGGTGAGTTTAAAGGAGAACTTAACAGAAATAGGGATAAATTTAAAGACGATATAAAAATAATGCAGGAAAAAATAAGGCTTGTGTCTGATATGGATTTTAAAATAAGAGCTAAAGAAATGCGTGCTAAACAGGGTATAAAAGTTCAGAATAATGTTTTTCAGGAAAAAATTAAAACGCTGAAGTCTTCTAAAAGCTATATTATAAATAAATATAAAAAAAACAGCGGTAAATCTCACTTTGACGGTGACTGAGAGAGGCGTATCGAAATTAGTAAAAAAATGTTGAAAAGAGGGCTGTAATCTGCTATACTTTATTAGTGGATTTCTTTTTTGGACAATTTTTTTGATAAGGGTATGAGAATATGAGCAAAGACAATAAAGAATTTAAAAATATTTCAAAGGGCAGGTATGTTAAAAAATATTTTGCTGTTTTGGGTACTATTACGGCGGTGTTTGCTGTTTTTTTTGCTTCCTTTGTTTTTATATATCAGAGCAATGTTGAGCCAGCTTATGTGGAAAGTCATCAGATTAAGGATTGGCAAAGACTTGGAAAAGCGGAAGAAGAAAAGGGACAGGAAGACAATTCTATGTTTTCGGCGCCGCCAAGAACGAATTTTCTTTTGATTGGCTGCGATAAAATAGCCGGACTTACTGATACGATTATAGCCGGAACTTTTGTTTCGGCTACAGGCGAGATTTCTTTGGTTTCTATTCCCAGAGATTTATATACTACCTTGGAAAGAGATAAAGTTAGGGAGCTTAACGATATGGGGAGAAATCCTCCAAGATATTTTAAGCTTAATTCCCTATATGCCTATGCCGGACGAGGGGAAACGGGTATGGAGTACCTTAAAAACGAGATTTCGGAAATACTTGGGATTAAATTTGACTATTACGCTATGGTTGATACGGAAGGTTTTAGAAGTGTTGTGGATACTATTGGCGGTATTGATTTTGAGGTGCCTGAAGGAGGGCTTTTTTATGAAGACCCGGGGCAGGACTTATACATAAATCTTAAAGGCGGTATGCAGCATCTTAACGGATCTCAGGCAGAAGGACTTGTTCGTTTTAGAAAAGGATACGCTACTCAAGACCTTAGAAGAATGGAAATTCAACAAGAGTTTCTTAAAGTTTTTCTGAAAACAGTTTTGAGCAAGGAAAATCTTTCAAGTAATCTTAACGCTCTTATTCTTGATTTTATAAAATATGTGGATACGGATTTTGGAATTAATGACGCCGCTAAATATTTATCTTGTATTTCCAGAGTTAACGCCGACAGTGTGAGATGTGAAACTCTTCCCTGCGAGGGTAAGATGATTGACGGAGCATACTATTTTATATTACAGGAGGACGAAGCCAAAGAAATTATAGATGAATGTTTCTTTGGGATTAAACCTGCCGGAGAACAAGAGTCGGAAATTGTTTCGACGGCAGACTGATATTGGGCGTGCCGACTTTTTCGGCACGCTTGAGTGAAAAAGAAAAAGCAAATGGGATTTTTAAATCTCATTTGCTTTTTCCAAACCATATTATACAAAGAAGGTATGTTCTATGTCCCCATATGAAAAGGACAAATGCGGACGATGGGATTTGAACCCACACGAGTTTCCTCACAGGAATCTGAATCCTGCACGTCTGCCGTTCCGTCACGTCCGCATAGTTATATGATATAATGAATAGGTAATATTGTCAAGTTAAAATTTCTGTGCTACACGCAAATCAATTTTCATTCGCCGGAGGCGATTTAAAGTTTTTTGCCAAGCTTTTTTCAAAAAAGCTTGCGGGTTTGGGTAGCGCCCAACAATCATTTTCAACAAAAAATCCTATAAAATATCAGAACTTTTTAAAAATTGATTTGCGTGTCTGTGTTATGGTTTTTAAAGAAGTATATTAATTAAAAAAGGAGTGTTGGATTATGTTTTGCTATAAGTGCGGGAGTTCTTTATCTGATGACGCTGTGTTTTGTAATAACTGCGGCGCTAAGGTTAGGAAGGAAAGTACGGTTTTGAACACCGGCGCCGCTGATAAAGGCGGATTGGCAAGTGAAAGAAACAGAATTTCAAATAATGCTGGAAGTTATGCTGAGCCTCCGGAATTTAGAGGCGCCGCTGGAAGTTTTAAATGGGGCTCAGGAGCGACTGCCTGGTTTGTTATTATGATTATTATAAGCGGATTTGCTTTGCTTAGCGATACTATTTCTATTTTTACTTTTGACAGTGTAAAAGGGTTTATGGATAACGCGGCTTTTAGACAGCCGGAGGTTGGTGAACTGATAAGCGGTGCCGGAGTGTTTGAAGGACTTTATGGTTATGTTTTGATAGGTTTTTTTGCTAGCGCTATTATTCTTTGCTCTTATTCAATTTTGTTTGCCAAAAAGAAAAAAGCGATGTTTTTTACTCTTATAGCTGGCTATGCTATCGCGGCTTTGAATTCGGCTATTGAATTATTTATTATTTCAGGCAGAATTAGCGATGTTTTTAGAATGGTGGACACTATGGATTATGAAAGAGAAATTGACCTTGTGATTGGTGTGTTTAAAACTACTTTTGCCGCTGTTACAGTGATTATGATTTTGATTTACGCAGGATTTGTTATTTCTACTTATTTTATAATAAGGAAAAACTTTAAAAAGTTACGTTAAAATGTTAAAACATTAAAATATTAAAACCGTGGGACGCTGTCCCACACCCTGCAAGGGACTTAGTCCCTTGACCCATAACGCAAAGCATACGCTTTGCTTAAAAAATCACGGCGGCGGTATCACCGTGATTTTTTTTACAGCGAAACGAAGTTTCACACAGAAGTTCTTTGCTTCTTTCTTTCAAGAAAGAAGAGGTTTTGAAGTAAAACATTAAAACCGTGGGACGCTGTCCCGCACCCTGCAAGGGACTTAGTCCCATATATGGTAACTTAAGAAAAAGTTGTATAAAAATTAAAAATGTCAAGACTAAAAAAAACAAAAATTCTTTAGTTAATTTTCTTTAAACTGCTTATTTGTTACTATTTTATCTCTGCGATAAGGGTTCATACAAAATTTTTAACTATTAATTTTTATGATTTTTTAGCACCTTTCAACAATATAATTTTCTTAAGTTACCACGTATGGGACTTAGTCCCTTGACCCATAACGCAAAGTATTCGCTTTGCTGGAAAAAATCACGGCGGCGGCTTCGCCGTGATTTTTTTTACAGCGAAACGAAGTTTCACACAGAAGTTCTTTGCTTCTTTCTTTTAAGAAAGAAGAGATTTTGCAGTAAAGGAAAAAAAGAACTGTTTTTTCTAAAAAAATATTTGTTTTTTGTAAAGTTGTACTGACTTTTGTATAATTTGTACTAATAACTTGTGTTTTGAAACACTTTTTTTAAATTTTTGTTACAATTAAAAATATATGTTGATTTTTTTTTAGCTGTGTTATATAATGTAATTGTCTATAAAATATTTATACATAAATTTAATTTTGGTGATTTTTATAACTTTGATGAGAGCGGAGTTGTTTGAAATTGCTTGAGTTTTTGTTTTACAAAAATTTTCGACTGGCGGTGAATTATTTTCTAATATCGGTTGGATTGCAAAATTTTTGTAGGTATTTTATAGCTTATTTTATTATGAAAAGGAGGAAATTTAATGAAGAAAAAGATTATTGCTTCAATTCTTGCTTTGACTATGGTTTTGAGTTCTATGTCTTTTAATGTTTTTGCCAGCGAAACTTTTTCGGAAACAGATTCTGTTTTGACTGAAGCGGAAAGCGTTGACGATTTGGCAGTTGATGTTGTTGAAGACGCTGATGAAACCAATGAAGAATCTGATGTGTCTTTGGCTGCTTCTGCTGTTAACGAAGCAGTTTCTGTTGCTGATGAGACAGTTTCTGACAGCGCTATTGACCTTGACACGGCTGTTACAGAAGGCTGGAATGTTGGTATGATTAGTAAAGACGGTACCTCGCCTGTGACAATCAGCGGAGATTATTCCACAAAGGTTACTATACTGAATAATCAGACAAGCGCTACAAAAGGTAAATGGTCAAACGGTGAAGACCAAATTGGATATTATGGTACTGAAATTGACGCTTCTAAAGATTTTACGCTGACGGCTGACGTTGTTGTTGACGCTTTTGCCGACGTAAACCCTACGGAAAAATCTCGTACACAAAGTTCGGGAGGACTTGCCGTATTCAGCAGTGTTGAATATGTAAAACCAACTTACCACAATGTGGCGGCGGCTTTGTATGCTCCTAATTCCAACAGCGGAACTTATATGAAATTTTACGGCTGTTACCGAGATGGAAGCGAAAAAAGAACAAGAGTATGGAGTGAACCTCTTTCGGGAAATGTGGTTTCTGTTGACGGCGGAACTCCGTCAAAGGATGCTTATAAGCTTAGTATAGCCAAAAGAGGAGATTTGTACGTTGTGTCCTGTGGGGATAATTCCTATACAATAAAAGACAACGGAAATCTTCCGTCAGAAGGAAAAATTTATCCTATGCTTTTTGCCACAAGACAGTGCGCTATGACTTTCTCTAACATTAAGCTTGATGTTGACGATAAGGAAATGGAGGCTCTTGAGATAACTACTCTGCCTGATAAGAATGAGTTTGTTATCGGCGACGCTCCTGATTTGACAGGTATGGTTGTTACAGCTACTTATAAAGATGGAAGCAAAGAAATTCTCGCTCCTGACCAGTATGCTGTTGATGTTGATACTTCCGCTCCAGCGGGACAAAGAAAGGCTTATATTAAAAAAGGTCAGTTCTCTTTGCCTCTTGATGTGACTTACAGTAAAAACAGAGTTGTTAAACTTAATATTTTGGAACAGCCTGTTAAAAACGAGTATTTTATAGGTACTAAAATTGACCCTAAAGGACTTAAAGTTGAAGCGGAACTGCTGAACAAAACTGTTGAGCTTAAAGATGAGGAATATGAGCTTTCTATCGGCGGAAAGCCTTTGACAGAGGATTATTTTGTTGATAAGAATACTCCAAATTCTTTCAGGGTTAAATTTATAACAACTGAAAGTACGGACGCTGGTTCCGCTTATGCTGATGTTCCTATTAATGTTATGAAAGATTATAGTATTGATTATTTGTCACTTTTGAGTGAGCCTGTTGTGACTACTTACTATATTGGCGATAAATTTGATACTACTGGTCTTAAAGTTAAAGCGAACTATACAAATGCTAATGGTTCTCCTAAATATGACATTCTTGATGATGACGAATATATTCTTGAACTTGTTACAACTGACAGCCAGGGAAAAGAAGTTGTTTTGCCTGTTGATAAGTTTGACAGTTCCGCGGAAAAAGATTATGAGGTAAGAATAAGATATATCGCTGATAAGTCTAAAATGACTTCTTATTATATCAGCGTAAAAAGCAAAAAGATTATAAAGGCCGCTCTTACTGGATATCCTGTTACAAGCTATGAGATAAATCCTTCCGGAACAGCCAGAAGTGATTTTGATATGACAGGTATTGAATATTCCTACTATTTATCAAGCGGAGAAACCGCTCCTATTGAACTTAGAAAGATTATTTACGCTCAGGGAGATGAGGAGGTTATTAACCCTAAAGGCGCTTATGATATTGACCTTAGAAGATTCCAGACGTCTAAGGAAAGTGTTGAGGGTAATTATACTTCTTTTATAGATATTGTTCATATTAATCCTGAGTATGAAAAAGTTGAGCTTCCTGTTACAGTTAAAAAATTTGATAAAAATTATTGGAGAGGGGCAAGTTTCGGCGAATCGACTTCAAGCGCTAAAAATAAAATTACTGGCGATGTGTCAAATATTGAAAACGGCGCTAAAGTGAATTTGCTGGCTCAAGCGGAGAAAAAAGGCGACGCTGCCGGCGGCGGAAAACTTTCTACTGACCAGGACGGTATTTCTTTCGTTTATACGAGAGTTGACGCTAAAAATAACTTTAAGCTGAGCGCTGATGTAACTGTTAAGGGCTATCTTCTTGACGGAAATTGCGACGATACAACAAGAGCGGGTCAGGAAGGCTTTGGTATTATGGCAAGAGATAATGTTATGCTTTCCGCCGCTGATGGCTCGGGAATTACAGCGACAGCTTCCAAGGCCAAGAAAGATTCTGACGGTGAACCTGTGCCTCTTAACAGCGGAACAGTATTCTGCGGAAATTTTGCCGCTGTTGGAGGAATGACTTTTACAGCTTATCCAAAAGACCAGTCATCTTCGAGCTTTGAAAAAAACAGAGATTTGAACAGAGTAAATCTTGGTGTGAGATATGGCTGTGAATCTTGGGAAACATCTAAAGTCGGCTCTCCTACAAGAGAACTTCCGGTTTCTACAATGAGCCAGAATATGTTTAAAAAAGGTGACAAATACAGACTTACTCTTGAAAGAGTGAATGGCGGATATAAGGCGACTTGCTATGACTATCAGACAGATGATACGCAAGTGAGAGCGTTTTATCCGGTTGACGGAGAGATTTTGACAACTATTGACCCTGACAATATTTATGTTGGTTTCTTTGTTGCCCGTCTTGCGGAGATTGATGTTGAAAACGTTGAATTCTCAATGTCAGACCCATCTACAGATATTGTGGCTACTATTGATAATGTGGCTAAGGTTACACCAAGACTTAGTGTGTCTTCGTCAAATTATTCTACAGAAACATTGTATAATCTTGTGGTTAAACCAAATAACAAATCGGGCGGATATGTTACTATTAAACAAGAGGATACAGTTATAGTAAAAGACGCTTTTGTTTCTAAAGGAAGCAATGTATTCCCTACAAATATTAAGCCTGACGGGGAAACTACTTTTAGAATTTATTATACTCCAAAAATTGTAAGTGAAACATCTGTAAATTATGAGGAACTTACATCGACTGACGAAAGCAGTCAGATATTTACGGTTACTCATAAAGGTGATTTTAACTCCAGCGCTGAGATTATTTATACCGCGCCTTCTCCTAAAGGAAGTTTCAGCGGAGACGGAACAAGGGCGAAACCTTATGACCTTGATACCGCTCTTGGCTTTGTGGAAAAAGGACAGACAATTATTATGATGGACGGAGTTTATCTTAGAAATGATACTATTACAGTTCCTTCCACAAAATCGGGTACTATTGTTGAGCGTATAAAACTTATCGCTGATGAGGGCGCTACTCCTATTATTGACGCTCAGAATGAATATCTTGGTATGACTCTTGAGGCAAGCAACTGGGACGTTAAGGGTATTCATTTCAGAAATTCCGGAAATAACCTTAGAGGTTTCCAGCTTTCTGGCGATAACTGCGTTATTGAGAACTGCAAGTTCTATGATAACGGCGATACTGGTTTCCAGCTTAGCCGTACAAGCGGAGACGCTAACAGTATGGATTGGTGGCCGAAAAACAATATCATTAAAAATTGTGAGGTTTGGAACTCCGCTGACCCGGCTGGTATTAATGCCGATGGTTTCGGCTGTAAGCTTACAGTAGGCGTCGGCAATAAATTTATTGGCTGTGTATCTCACCATAACGGTGACGATGGCTGGGATTTGTATACTAAATCCGGTACTGGTCCTATAGCTGTTGTTGTTCTTGAAAACTGTATGTCTTATAAACAAGGATATGAACTTCTTCCTAGTGGAGAATCAGTCGCTAGAAAATCAGGCGGTCACAATGGTTTGAAACTTGGCGGAGAGGGCGTTGCTGTTCCTCACGTTATTAGAAATTGCAAGACATTTATGAATGAGTCGGCAGGAGCTGGTATTTCCTCTAACTCTAATCCTTGTCTTGTTGCCAGAGATTGTGTTTCTTATATGAATGAGGGCGCTAACGTAAGTTTGTACAGTGAAACAAACCTTACTGACCCTGAAATTATAGACAGATATACTGTGAACGGCGAAAAAGCCGGACATACTTTGCCTAAGGGCAAGGCTCAGAATTATGACCTTAAAGGCGTTGTGTCTTACAGACCAGCCGGAACGGCAAGCGATAAAGTTGGAGCGTATACTCCGGCAAGCTACAATTATCTCGCTACGGTTGTTACAAAAACAATTAAAGATGAAAACGGTAAAAATGTGAAGGTTCCTGTTGAGGACTACAGCAAAAACTCTGACGGCAAGGAAGTTAATGATTCCTTCTTTAAGAGAACCAGTCTTGACGGTATTATGACTAACTGGCATTTTGCTCAAGATAAAGACGGTAACTTTATTACAGATGGATTCCTTGAATTTACTGATGATGTTAAAGCTAGTTTCGCGGCGGACTCAAATTATGCTGACCCTGTTGAAACAACTGAAACAACTACTGAATGGACTAAAGATATGATTTCTTCTTCTAACAGAGGCGGCGGTTCGGCTAAGAGAAACAGTTCTTCTTCAGTTTCAAACAGCAGTTCTGATAAGAACAATGATAAAACTGACAGTGATAAAGCTGAAAGTGATAAGACAGATAAAGATAAGACAGATAAAGATAAAGCTGAAGCTGATAAAGCTGAAAGTGATAAGACAGAAACAGACAAGACTGATAAGACAGAAAGTGATAAGACAGAAACAGACAAGAGTGAAAATGACGGGGTACAGACTGGAAAAGCTGATAAATTTACAGATATTCAGAACAGCTGGGCTAAACCTTATGTTTCCGCTCTTATAGACGCTGGAGTTATAAACGGTATTACAGATACTACTTTTGCTCCTGACGCTAAAATTACAAGAGGAGATTTTACTAAGATTCTTGTTAAGGCTCTTGGAGTTACTTCTAATGAGGCTCACGGCTTTACAGATGTAGCTGCAAATGATTATTATAATGAGGAAATTGCTGCCGCTAAAGCTTTTGGGCTTGTTAAAGGAACTTCTCCTGTTACTTTTGGTCCTAAAGAAAATATTACAAGGCAGGACGCTGTTACTATAATAGCAAGAACAATTGAATCTATTGGAGCGCCTGTTAATGATTTGGCAGGAGATTTGACTAAATTTGCTGATTCTATGGCTATTTCTGAATATGCTAAGGCACCTTTTGAAAAATTGGTTGGGCTTGGTTTTGTGAACGGAAGCAACGGTATGCTTAATCCTAAAGTTAATATTACTCGCGCTGAAGCCGCTAAGCTTATTTATGACCTTATGCAGATTAGTAAGTCGGGTGAAACAGAGTAATAAGACCGTGGGACTTAAGTCCCGCACCCTGCTGGCTTTCTTAAGAAAGCCAGGCAAAGAATTTTATAACGCAAAGCTAACGCTTTGCTAAAGAAAATAGCGGCGGTGATTTCGCCGCTATTTTTTTTGGGAAACACCGCACAAAGAGGAAATAAAAATAATTTTGCGGTATTTCCTTTGAATAAGAGAAGGAATTTTGAACATAATAATGTTATGGTTAGAGGATTTTTTTTGTGCGGAATAATCGGTTGGATTATGGAAGTGGTGTGGACAGGAATATGGTCGCTTATTAACGGTGATTTGAGAATGGTTTCCACTACTTCTATTATTATGTTTCCTATTTATGGTATGGCTATTTTTTTGAAGCCTTTATACAATATTATGTTTGATTTGCCCATTTTTCTGCGAGGAGGGATTTATGTAGTTTTTATTTTTCTTGCCGAATACTGCTTCGGTTTGATTTTGACTAAACTCGGCATTTGCCCTTGGAGCTATGCCGACGCTAAGTTTAATGTTAATGGACTTATCAGACTGGATTATGCGCCGGCGTGGTTTGCCGCTGGGTTGATTTTTGAGGGGCTGGTTTTTGCCAGGGCGTGAATTGTAAAGAAAAAACCGCGGATTTAATTTCCGTGGTTTTTTATAGGAAACACAGCGCAAAGGTTATTAAAAATAATTTTTTAAAATTAAAATTTCCGTTATCGTGTCATTTTTCAAAAAAAATAACACTATCACTTCAATTTTTTTAAAAAATTATTTTTATTTTTTGAATTATGCGGTATTTCCTATATTTTAACGTGAGTTCGACGAGAAATAACAGTAAAATCAGCGAAACGTAGTTTCGCACAAAAGTTTTTGTCAAACTTTTTTCAAAAAGTTTGTGGAGTTTGAGGTGAAACCTCAAGGTTTTTAATGCTTCAGGAGCATTTTTGGAGGTTTGGAACCTTTTTGCGAAAGAAAAAGGTTCCATTAATCATAAATTTTCATTGAACTCACGTTATTTTAGACAGATTCTAAGAGGGGTTCTTACATATATTCACTATTACCTCCGCTGATTTTAACATTGATTCGAGAGGAAGATATTCATATGGTCCGTGAAAGTTGTGACCGCCTGCGAAAATATTTGGGCAGGGAAGATTTTTAAAGGAAAGATGAGAACCGTCGGTGCCTCCTCTTACTGATATTATTTTTGGTTCTATTCCCGCTTTTATCATCGCTTCTTTTGCTGTTTCTACAGGAGTCATATTATTTTTTAAAACTTCGTACATATTGTAATACTCATCGTGTATTTCGATTTCTAATCGGTTATCGTTTTTTTCGTTAAAACGAGTTACAACGCTTTTTATAAACTCTTTTCTTTTTTCGAAAGATTCTTTTTCAAAATCTCTTATTATATAGTTAAGAGTTGTTTTTTCTACGTTTCCTTTTATTGAGGTTAAATGGTAGAAGCCTTCTTTGCCTTCGGTTTTTGCCGGGGTTTCCGAAGAAGGAAGATATGATATAAATTCTGCTGCTAAAAGAGCGGAATTTATCATTATTCCTTTGGCGCTGCCCGGGTGTACATTCTTCCCTTTTATTGTTATTGCCGCTCTTGCCGCGTTGAAAGTTTCATAATTTAATTCTCCTACTTCTCCTCCGTCAATTGTGTAGGCGTAATCGCATCCAAAATTATCTGTTGAAAAATGCTCTGTGCCTTTTCCTATTTCCTCGTCAGGAGTGAACGCTATTTTTATGTCTTTGTGAGGCAGCTTTTTTTCGATTATATATTTAGCCGCTGTTAGTATGGCGGTTATCCCTGCTTTGTCATCAGCACCAAGCAGTGTTGTGCCGTCGGAGGTGATTATTGTTTTTCCTTTGTAGTTATTTAGTGAGGGAAACTCTTTTGGGGAAATGGTTATTCCATTTTTTAACACAATATCTTTGCCGTCATAGTTTTCGTGGATTTGAGGTGAAATATTTTCGCCGCTGTATTCGGGGCTTGTGTCTATATGTGCTATTAATCCTATTTTTGGTGTGTTTTTATCAGGGTTTGGCAGTTTTGCCGTTATATAACCATATTTGTCTTGCTCTATTTTTGTTAAGCCTATTTTTTTACATTCTTCCATTAAATGTTTTCCGAGTTTGAGCTGACTTTCTGTCGATGGATAAGAATTTGAGTTTTCGTCTGATTGGGTGTTTTTTGAGATAAGCTCTTTAAAAGTATTTAAAGCGTATTCTTTGTATTTTTCCATTGGTTTATCCTCCTTTTAAGTTCTTTCACTATAGTAATTACAGTTTAAAAGTTACAAAAAAATTATTTTACTTGCACAGGCTGCAAATAGCTCCGCAATTCGCTTGCCGCCCAGCAGTGCTTAAGCACTCGTAAAATATTTTTTTGTTACAATTTAAGTGTAATTACTATATATAAACGAGTCTATTTATTATCATATAATGAATATAAAAAATTATCCAGCTTTTTTTTAAAAAATTTTAAAAAAAGTGTTGACAAAACTTTTTAGCGGTGATACAATATTATTTGTTCGCAAGGGAACTTGATTCTTGAGCGGTTTTGATTTTATATTTGGAGAGGTGTCCGAGTGGTTTAAGGAGCTGGTCTTGAAAACCAGTGACTCCGCAAGGGGCCGTGGGTTCGAATCCCACCCTCTCCGTTATTTTTTTGCTTTTTAAAGTAGGTCGTGGAGAAGTACCCAAGCGGCTGAAGGGGCTCCCCTGGAAAGGGAGTAGGTCGTTAATAGCGGCGCGAGGGTTCAAATCCCTCCTTCTCCGTGCTTTTAGTGAAAAAATAAAAAACTGCTTGACAAGAGTTCTTGCTTGTGGTAATATAAACAAGTTGCTGTGGTGCGGGTCAAGAAAATTTAAGAAGAAAAGAAAAAATGTAGAAAAATAAAAAAAGTTCT
>CAOJPS010000051.1 GCA_948441255.1 uncultured Eubacteriaceae bacterium
TACTCTTGAAAATGCCCTTTATAAGGGATTTAAAGCAGCCGGAATGACTATTCCTAAAAAGGGAAGTACAATTATCGCGACTGTCAGCAAAAAAGACCAGCAAAATTTTGTTGAAATAGCTAAGAGATTTGAAAATCTGGGCTGTAAATTTATAGCTACAAAGGGAACGGCGGCTGTTCTTAAAGAAAATGGGCTTGAGGTTCAGACGGTTAAGAAAATAAGTGAGGGTGTTCCAAATATTCTTGACATTATAAGAAGCGGTGTTGTTGACCTTATTATCGATATTCCAAGAAAGAGCAACGATGTGAACAGCGATGGATTTAAAATTAGAAGGACTGCCGTTGAAAGTTCGGTTACTCTTATTACTGCTCTTGATACTGTTTGCGCTATGGTTGATGTTATGGAGGCTCAGGTTAAAGAAGATGAACTTAAGCTTTTTGATATTGGAAAGGATTTAAGATGAAAATAGTTGAAGATACTGTTATTTTGAAAAATACTCCTATTAATGATAATATTTTTGATATGATTATTAAAGCGCCCGCTGCTGCCCAATATTCGGCGGCGGGGCAGTTTATTGAGATTTATACGGGAAATGGTGTTAATCTATTGCCAAGACCTATAAGTATTTGTGAAATTGATAAGGATAATGGCACTTTGCGTCTAGTTTATCAGGTTGTGGGAAAAGGAACTGAAATTTTTTCCAAAAAGAAAAAGGGGGATATTCTTAGAATAATAGCTCCTTTGGGAAATGGTTATGGTATTAAAACTGTTAAAAAAAGTATTTTTGTTGGCGGGGGAATTGGTGTTCCCCCTTTGCTTGAAGCTGTTAAACAGGCGGAAGGTGAAAAAATTGTTATTCTTGGGTTTAGGTCGGGCACTGTTTTAAAAGAGGATTTTGAAAAAACAGGCGCTAAAGTTTTGATTGCTACTGATGATGGAAGCGTGGGATTTAAAGGAAATGTTGTTGAACTTATGAAATCTGAAAATATTATAGGTGACGTTATTTATTCTTGCGGACCTAAAATTATGCTTAAATTTTTAGCGGAATACGCTGAAGAAAAAGGTATTGAGTGCTTTGTTTCTATGGAGGAGAGGATGGCCTGTGGAATAGGTGCTTGTGTTGGTTGTGCCGTTAAGATTAAAAACGGAGATTCTTTTGTGAATAAAAAGGTATGCAAGGATGGTCCCGTTTTTAATTCTAAGGAGGTTTTGTGGAATGATTAATACTAAAGTCAATATTGCGGGAGTGGAACTTAAAAATCCTGTTATGACTTCTTCAGGTACCTTTGGAAGTGGGAGAGAATATTCGGAGTTTGTTGATATTAATAAACTTGGCGCTGTTGTTGTTAAGGGTGTTGCTGATAAGCCTTGGAATGGTAATAATTCTCCGAGAATCGCGGAAGTTTATGGTGGTATGCTTAATAGCGTCGGTCTTCAAAATCCTGGAGTTGATTATTTTATTAAAGAAGATATTCCTTTTTTAAGACAGTTTGATACTAAAATTATTGTAAATGTATGTGGACATACAATTGATGAGTATACTAACGTTGTTAAAAAGTTAAACGGAAAAGATGTTGATATGCTTGAACTTAATATTTCCTGCCCCAATGTTGCTGAAGGCGGTATGACTTTTGGAACAGAGCCTGAGATGGTTGAGAAAGTTGTTTCGGAAGTTAAAAAATATGCTGATAAGCCTTTGATTGTTAAGTTAAGTCCTAATGTTACTGATATTACTATTATCGCTAAGGCTGCCGAAAACGGCGGTGCTGACGCGCTTTCGCTTATTAACACTATTACGGGTATGAAAATTGACATATACAAGAGAAAAACTGTTTTGGCAAATAAAATAGGTGGTATGAGCGGTCCTGCTGTTAGACCTATTGCGGTCAGAATGGTTTATCAAGTTAATAAAGCTGTTAAACTGCCTATTATTGGTATGGGAGGTATCTCAAACGGAGAGGACGCTATTGAGTTTATTATGGCGGGAGCTGTGGGAGTTTCTGTAGGTACGGCTAATTTTACAAATCCTTTTGCTACTATTGAGGTAATAGATGGAATTGAAAGTTATATGAAAAATTATGGTGTTTCAGATATTTCGGACATACGAGGAATTATTGATTAAGGAAATACCGCATAATTCAAAAAATAAAAATAATTTTTTAAAAAAATTGAAGTGATAGTGTTATTTTTCTTGAAAAATGACACGATAACGGAAATTTTAACTTTAAAAAATTATTTTTATTATCCTTTGTGCGGTGTTTCCTTAAGGAAGGGAGTTATTAGATGAGAAAAAATATATTGCTTGTTATTTTGGATAAATTTACTGATTGGGAGGCGGCTTATGTTTCTACGGGGATACGAGCTTTATCCAAAGAAACTTATTTGATTAAAACCGTTTCTTTGACTAAAGAGCCTGTTTATTCTTTGGGAGGCTTTACTGTAATGCCTGATTATGACATTGATTCTGTTGATATTGATTTTGAGGGAGTTATTTTAATTGGAGGAATGTCTTGGAGAAAAGACGAGGCAAAAACTGTTGGAGTTTTGGTTAAAAAAGCATTAGACAAGGGAAAAGTTGTCGGCGGAATTTGTGACGCTTCTGTATTTTTGGGAGCTATGGGATTTTTGAATAATGTTAAACATACAAGCAATCTTTTAGAAGATTTAAAAAATTGGGCAAAGGAAGCTTATACAAATGAGAAAAATTATAAAGCTCAGCCTGCTGTTAGGGATAAAAATATTATTACAGCAAATGGAACAGCAACTTTGGAATTTGCTAAAGAAATTATAACGGCTTTGAACATTGTTTCGGAAGATAAAATTAAAGAATGGTATGATTTTTATAAGCTTGGCTGTTATAACGCGCCTATGCCGCAGTTGATGTAAATATTTTTGGAGGATATTTTGTATGTTAAATTTTCAGTTTTATAACCCAGCAAGAATTATTTTTGGCAGGGGTGAAGAAGAAAATGTTGGCAAGTATATTGCGGATTATGGTGTAAAAAAAGTTCTTTTGCACTATGGGAAAAACTCAATTAAAAAAACAGGACTTTATGACAGAATAGTGAAATCTCTTGAAGAAAATAATATTGAGTTTATTGAACTTGGAGGAGTTTGTCCTAATCCTGTTTTATCGCTTGTTCGTAAGGGAATTGAAATATGTGTAAATGAAAATGTTGATTTTATTCTTGCTGTTGGGGGCGGAAGTGTTATTGATTCGGCAAAAGCTATTTCTGTCGGAGCGAAAACAGACGAGGATATTTGGGAATTTTTTATGGACAAGAAAAAAGTGATTTATGAAACAGTTCCTATTGGTACTGTTTTGACGATTGCCGCTACAGGTTCAGAAAGCTCTACAAGTACTGTTATTACAAATGAGGAAAATTTATTTAAAAGAAGTATAAGTTCATCAAAATATATTCCTAAATTTTCTATCCTTAATCCTGAATTGACATTTACTTTGCCAGCTTATCAGACGGCCTGTGGCTGTTCAGATATACTTTCACATCTTTTTGAAAGATATTTTACTCAAATTGAAAATGTTGATTTTACTGACAGGCTTCTTGAGGCGGCTATGAAAACAATTATTATTAATGCTTCTGCCGCCATTGAAAAACCAAAAGATTATAACGTTAGAGCAGAAATTATGTGGGTAGGAACATTGGCTCATAATGGACTTTTGAATACGGGGCGTATTGGAGATTGGGCTTCGCATCATATTGAACACGAACTGAGTGCTTTGTATAATCTTACCCACGGGGCAGGACTTTCTATTGTTACTCCTGCTTGGATGAAGTATGTATATAAAGAAAATCCAGATAAATTTATTCAGCTTGCTCATCGTGTGTTTGATATTGATTTTGCCTATAATGAAAAAGAAAAGACTATCGTTTCTATGATTGAAAAACTTGAAAGCTGGTATAAGTCACTAGGTCTTCCGACAAGGCTTTGTGAGGTTGGTATTGATGATTCACGCTTTTCTGAAATGGCGGAAAAGTGTCTTGTTGCCAGAGGTCTAACGGGTAATTTTAAAAAGCTTAATAAAGATGATATTTGCAATATATACAAGCTTGCGCTTTAAGGATTGGTTTTGAACTGAGGGATGCTGTTTCCGCACCCTGCACTTGACCTATAACGCAAAGTTATCGCTTTGCTAAAAAAATTATGGTGATGGCGTTGCTGCGATTTTTTAAACAGCAAAACATATTTATTAAAGTACGAAATAAATGTTATTATCTCAAACAAATGTTTGCGTTTGTAAAAATTATGTTGTATAATGTAATCAGAGAGAAATTTTGTTTGGGGTGATTTATGTGGATATTAATAAAAAACTTAAGATATTGTCGGGTGCCGCTAAATATGATGTTGCTTGTACCTCCAGCGGAGTTAAAAGAAGGGGTAGAACTGGTTCTATGGGAAATACATCGTTGTGTGGAATTTGTCATAGTTTTTCAAGCGATGGACGATGTATTTCTCTTTTGAAAATTTTGCTTACAAATTATTGTAGTTATGATTGTCAGTATTGCGTGAACAGATGTTCAAATGACGTTGAGAGAGCGATGTTTACTCCTGAGGAAATTGCGGAAATTACTATGAATTTTTATAAGAGAAATTATATTGAAGGATTGTTTTTGAGTTCGGCTGTGTTTAAAAATCCCGATTATACTATGGAGTTGCTGTATAAAACATTATATCTTCTTAGGAATCAGTATAATTTTAATGGATATATTCACGTTAAAGCTATTCCGTCTGCTGATGAGGCGCTTATTAGAATGACGGGGTTTTTAGCGGATAGAATGAGTGTTAATATTGAACTTCCGTCAAGTGAGAGTCTTAAGCTTTTGGCACCGGATAAAAGTAAGGAATCTATATTTAAACCTATGAAAACTTTGAGAAATTACATTCAAGAAAATAAAAATGATGTTGTTGTTTATAAAAACGCTCCCAAATTCGCTCCAGCAGGACAAAGCACTCAAATGATTGTGGGAGCGACTCAAGATAATGATAAAAAAATTATTAATCTTGTTGAGGGGCTTTATAATAAGTTTAAATTGAAAAGGGTTTTTTATTCGGCTTATGTTCCTGTTACTAATAAAAATAAACTTTTGCCTGTCAGTAATCCTCCTATGCTTAGAGAACATAGATTGTATCAAGCTGACTGGCTTTTAAGATATTATGGGTTTAAAGCAGAAGAAATTATGGGGGAGAATGAAAACTTGGATTTATCTTTAGACCCTAAATGTAAATGGGCGATAAGAAATATTCATCTGTTTCCTGTTGAAATAAATAAGGCCGATGCTGAAACACTTTTGCGCGTTCCGGGTATAGGCGTTAAATCTGTTTATAAGATTATTTCAGCAAGAAGAACGGCTAAAATTAGTTTTGATAATTTAAAAAAAATGAATGTTGTACTAAAAAGAGCAAAATATTTTATAACCTGCGACGGAAAAATGATGGCAAATTATGGAATGGAACAAGAGGTTCTTTCCAAAAGGCTTTGTGAAAAGGACTTAATGTATGAACAGCTTAACTTTTGAATTTATAGCCAATTTATGTAAGTATGAAAATAGGGTATTGTTATAAACAATACCCTAAAGATTATTTGTAAATATTTGATTTGTATTGATTTACCATATACTGGCGCTGATAGTTTAATACTTTTGGCACATAGTTCTGAGTTTCTTTAAATGGAGGAATTCCGTTGTATTTTTTTACGCTGCCTGGCCCAGCATTATAGGCGGCAAGAGCGAGAGATGTATCCCCAAATGTGTCCAGCATATTTTTTAAATATTTTGTTCCGCCGTCTATATTTTGATTTATGTCGAAAGCATTTGTGACTCCAAGTGATTTTGCCGTTTCAGGCATTAACTGCATAAGCCCTTGAGCTCCAGATGAGGAAACAGAATTTGGATTGAAACTGCTTTCCTGCTGTATTACGGCTTTTATTAATGATTCATCTATTCCGTATTTTGAGGAAGCTGATTTTATCGCTGTTTCTATTGCCGCTGAAATTTCAGGCGAGGATAATTCTCCTGATGAATAGTCTGTCATATAATTTTCAAGAACAGTTTGAAAAGTTTCGACTTCCTTTGCTGTATTTAAATTTGCCGGATTTGACGAATTGGTATTTGAGGCGAAAGGAATCGGAATACGATTTTGAATGTCCGCAATTATACTTGAATAAATTTCACTTACACTTAAATTCATATATATACTCCTTTGTCTTATTAATTCATATATTTTCATATAATTTTAAGAAAATTTTAATATAGAAAATTATATTTTCTCAAATTATTGAAAACAATTGTGTATTGATTTGAATTTATATGTTATAATAAAAATTGTAAAACTATGTAACCGAAGATATTAAACATTTTTTATGCTCTTAAATACATTTTAAATCAATTGCTTAGATTTTGCAATAGTTTTTATTGTTATAGTTATAAAAAATACATAAAGGTAGGATTTTTATGAATAATAAAGTTTTATATACTTTGGAATATAATAAAATTATTGATAAATTGAAAGGGTTTGCTGTTTCTGAAATGGGTAAAAAGCTTTCTGAAGAACTTATACCATCAAATAATATTGATGATATTTTGTATTGGCAGAAAGAAACTTCAGAGGCTGTTAGTATGATTTTGAAAAAAGGCTCGTTATCCCTTGGGGGATTGAAAGATATACGGCCTTATTTAAAAAGGGTTTCTGTAGGCGGAGTTTTGTCTGTGCAAGAGCTTTTTTATATTTGTGATTTTCTTTATGTTTCAAGAAAAGCTAAAAATTACGCTAAAAATGAAAGTAAGAATGATATGTTTGAGGTTTTGGAACCTCAGTTTGATATGATTGAAACAATTAATGACCTTGAAAAAGATATTTCGAGATGTATTGTTTCGGAAACGGAGGTTGCCGATGAGGCAAGCGTTTCTCTTAAAAATATAAGAAGAAATATAAAGTCTTCTAATGACAGAATTAAGGAACAGCTTACCGATATTATACATTCTCAGTCTTATAGAAATATGCTTCAAGACCCTGTTATTACAATAAGAAACGAAAGATATTGTGTTCCTGTTAAACAAGAATATAGAAACAGTTTCAGCGGTATGGTTCATGACCAGTCGGCTACCGGCGCTACTGTTTTTATGGAACCTATGAGTGTTGTACAGCTTAATAATAAAATTAAAGAACTTCTTTCAGAAGAAAAAATTGAAATTGATAAAATTTTAAAAACGCTTTCCGAAAAAGTTAATGAAAACAGAGAATTGCTTTTATCAAATGTTGAAATACTTTCTCATCTTGACTTTGTGTTTGCTAAGGGAGAACTGTCCATAAGTATGAATGGTACAGAACCTGTTTTTAATACAAATGGATATATTAATATCAAAAAGGCAAGGCATCCATTGCTTGACCCTTTGAAGGTTGTTCCTACTAATATTTATTTGGGAAAAGAATTTACCACGCTGCTTATTACAGGTCCTAATACAGGAGGCAAGACGGTTTCTATCAAAACTATAGGATTGTTTACTCTTATGGGGCAGGCAGGGCTTCATATTTCTGCTTTTGACAATTCGGAACTTGCTGTTTTTGAAGATATTTTCGCTGATATTGGTGATGAGCAGAGTATTGAGCAAAGTCTTAGTACGTTTTCTTCTCATATGAGTAATATTGTGAAAATTATTGAAAATGTTTCAGATAATTCTCTTGTTCTTATTGATGAGCTTGGTGCTGGTACAGACCCGACGGAAGGGGCGGCTTTGGCTGTCGCTATAATTGAATATCTCCATAAAAGAAAAATTCGTACCGCTGTTACTACTCATTATAGTGAACTTAAAGTTTATGCTATTTCAACCAAAGGTGTAGAAAACGCTTCCTGCGAGTTTGATGTTAAGACATTGTGTCCTACTTATAATTTGCTTATAGGTGTACCAGGTAAAAGCAACGCTTTTGCTATTTCTGGACGTCTTGGTCTTCCTGAATTTATTATAGAAAACGCGAAAGCTGTTTTAAGTCACGAAGACGCCAGATTTGAAGATGTTATTACGGATTTGGAAATAAGTAAAAAAACTTTGGTTCTTGAACAGGAAAGAGCGGAACAATATAGAAAAGAGGCTGAAAAGCTTAAAAAAGATTTTGAAAATCAAAAGAAAAAAACAAGGGAACAGAAAGAAAAAATAATTAAAAAGGCTAACGAGGATGCAAGACAGCTCCTTGCGGACGCTAAAGAGGAAGCTGATAAAATTATTAAAGAAATGCAGAAAATGCTTCGTCAGAAAAATAGCGGAGGTATGGAGGATAAGAGAAAGACTCTTAAAGAAAAGCTTTCAAAGGTTGAAGAAAGTTTATCGAAAATGAATGGCAAACAACGTAAGCTTCGAAAGATTCCTAAAAAGCTGGTTAAAGGCGACAGAGTGTTTATTCATACTCTTGAACAGTCTGGTATTGTTGTGAATCCTCCGGATTCAAAGGGAAACGTTACTGTTAAAGTGGGAATTATGACTGTTAAGGCGGATATATCTAATTTATCTTTGGATAAGTCGGAAGAAGAACCTAATACTATTATGAAGAAGTATTCTATGAATGTCAAAGCAAGAAAAGCTCAAAATATATCTCCAGAGGTTGATTTGAGAGGCCTTATGGTTGAAGAAGCCATTGAAAAAACAGATAAATATCTTGATGACGCTTATTTGGCTGGAATTTCTCCTGTTACAATTATTCACGGAAAAGGTACGGGTGTTTTAAGAAGTGCTGTTCAGGATTTTCTTAGAAAAAATCCTCACGTAAAAAGTTTTCGTATAGGTCAGTATGGAGAAGGAGAAGCTGGTGTTACAATTGTTGAGCTAAAATAATTACTTTTGTTTAATTATTTTATTGATTAGTAAATGAAAAGATTGTATAATTAATTATAAAATACATTCAAACGATTTTTTACAAACTTTGTGCTTTAAATTTTATGGATATTGTTTTGTACTAAAAGTTTTGTGAACTATAGTAATTACACTTAAATTATAACAAAAAATATTTTACGAGTGCGTAAGCACTGCTGGGCGATAAGCGAATTGCGAAGCAATTTGCAGCCTGTGCAAGTAAAATGATTTTTTTGTAACTTTTAAAGTGTAATTACTATACTATAAAATAATTTTGATTGAGGTGACTTGTTATGAATGAAAAAGACAGTATCAAAATTTTAAGAGAGAAAATTATACCTAACAATACTGGAGATGAAAGAGATAAAGACGCTTTAAATATGGCAGTTAGTTCTCTCCAGACTATTATGAAAATTAAAGACCTTATTTTTAAATATAGATTTTCCGCTGTTTCTATGAGAAATCAAAAAACATATTTTACGGAACACGATGTTGGATACTGTGAGGGCGCTTTGCAGGTTTTTGAGGAAGTTGAACAGGATATTGAGGGTATTTTAAGAGAAAATAAAATGTTATGATGATTTTTTTGAAAAGAGTGATTTTTTGACTGATAAATTAAAAATACTGATAGTTGATGATGATGTTCACATTGCGGAACTTATTTCTATATATCTTACTAAAGAGGGGTATGAAACAAAAGAAGTTTATGGCGGCAGAAAGGTCATTGAGGAATTTTCCGCTTTTTCTCCTCATCTTGTTCTTCTTGATATTATGCTCCCTGAAATTGACGGATATCAGGTTTGCAGGGAAATTAGGCAGATTAGCAAAGTTCCTATTATTATGCTGACAGCTAAAGGCGAGGTTTTTGATAAGGTTCTTGGGCTTGAGCTTGGCGCTGATGATTATATTGTTAAACCTTTTGACAGTAAAGAACTTGTGGCAAGGGTTAAAGCTGTATTGAGGCGATATGAAAATAAAGGAGGCTTGGAAAATGGAAAACAAATTGTTGTCCCGAATATGACAATTAATGAGTCGACTTATATTGTTACTTATCACGGTAATGACCTTGAACTTCCTCCTAAAGAATTTGAATTGTTGAATTTTCTTGCTAAGCACCCTAATCAGGTTTTTACAAGAGATCAGCTGCTTGATAAAATATGGGGTTATGAGTTTATGGGAGATACAAGAACTGTTGATGTCCATATTAAAAGAATACGAGAAAAAATGCCGTTTGAAGATTCTTGGAGTATTAAAACAGTTTGGGGTGTTGGTTATAAGTTTGAATTGAAATGACGCTTATTGGCAGATGAAAAGAGGCTAATTTATGAATAAACCGTGGATTGACAAAATTAGAAAAATTAAACCTTACGTTCCTGGGGAACAGCCTGATATTGGGGATATAATTAAGCTTAATACAAATGAATCTCCTTACCCGCCATCACCTATGGTGAAAAATATTATTGACGAGTATGATGCTGATAAACTAAGACTGTATCCATCTTTTAAATGTGATGAACTTAAAACTGTTTTATCAGAAATACATAATGTTAATAAAAATAATATATTTTTGGGAAATGGCTCTGATGAAGTTATAGCTTTGTGTTTTCAGACGTTTTTTAATTCTGATAAACCTTTATTTTTCCCTGATATTACATATTCTTTTTATGATGTTTGGTGTGATTTGTATAATATCCAATATAAACGTATTAAAGTTGATGATTCGTTTAAAATAGTGAAAGAAGATTATTTTGGAGAAAATGGCGGAATTGTTATTGCTAATCCAAACGCTCCAACGGGAAGGTATATGAGCCTTGAGGAGATTGAGGAAATAATTAATCGCAATTTGGATGTGATTGTTGTTATTGACGAGGCTTATATTGATTTTGGAGGAGAGTCCGCTGTTAGCCTTTTGGATAAGTATGACAATTTGGCAGTGGTTCGTACTTTTTCAAAATCTCGTGCTTTGGCAGGTATTCGCGTGGGTTATGTTATGTGTTGTGAAGAACTTGCGGGTTATCTTGAGGCTGTTAAAAATTCTTTTAATTCCTATACGTTAAATTCGTTGTCTCAAGCGATAGCTGTGGCATCTGTAAAAGATAATTGTTATTTTGAAAATTGTAGAAACAAGATAATAAATACAAGAGAAAAAACTATTTTGGAATTGTCTAAGCTGGGATTTCAGACGATTCCATCTATGGCTAATTTTATTTTTACTACTAACCCTTCCATTAAAGCTTCGTTTATTTTTGAGGAATTGAAAAAGGTTAATATTTTTGTAAGGTATTTTGATAAGCCTCGTATTGACGAATATCTTAGAATTACTATTGGTACTGACGATGAAATGGAAAAACTTGTTTCAGCAATTAAAAAAATAATTTTATGAGAAATGCTGATTGAAAAAGCTAAAAAAAAATTTTACACAAGTCCTCCTTATTTTTGGAACAAAAAATTCTCTTTTTAATATTATGTTATTAGGAGAGAAAATAATAAAAAAATAAGGAGGATTTTATTATGAGCGCTTTTGAATTAGATAGAAATACTTGTGGAAATACTTGTGGTGAAACTGAAAATGTTTCGGATTTGAGAAGACTTAGGGAAGAATGTATTATAGCTTTAAAGGTTTATGATTCGTGCAGACAACAGCTTTGTTATAATATACACCAGTATACAGAATTTTAACCATAGAAATAAATACACATTTCTCCTGTTAAACCGTTTAATGTTATTTTTTCAATTATTGCTTTTGCTATTTTTACTTTGGCAGTCATATTTTCTTCGTATTCTATAATTTCTAAAATGTTTTCTATTTTTCTATTTTTATTTTTGAGTGTGTTTGCTTTGTTTTCTTCTTTTATTTTATTTTCAAACTTTTCTATACGGTTTTGAATCGTCTCTTTATTTTTTTTATATTCATCTAAACTATCTATGCCGTAAAGATATGAATCCTTAGCCCGGTTTAAAGACTTTTTTAAGTTGATTATTTCTTTTTGAATTAAATCGATATTTGATATTTTTGAGGGTTTATTGAATTTGAGATTATAATATTTTTTGCTGTGGCTTATTATTGAATATAGCTCATTTTTGATTAATATTTCTAAATCTTCTATTTTAAATGATTTGGAAACTGAGCATTTCCCGGTTACATAGCCTCCGCAGCGAAAACGATCGGCTCGATTTTTATATCCTTTGGCATAGACATATACTGTATTGCAGACGGGACAGCGGAGTATACCTGTCAACCAGTGTTTGTGCTGTTCATATGGCCGGCTTTTATATTTTGACAGTGCTTTTTTTTCGTTATATTTTTTTTGTACAGCATCAAAAATTTCTTCATTAATTATTGCTTTATGATTTGCTTTTTTATAATATGTTCTGTTTTCGGTTTTCCAAAGCATATATCCTTTGTATGTGGGATTTGTCAATATTTTTTCTACCCAGCGTTTGTCTACGGGGTTTCCTCTTTTTGTTTTGATATTTAATGTGTTTAACTCACGGGTTATTTTAAAAGAAGACACATTTTCTAAATATCTTTGATATATAAGTGTTACAATTTTTGCTTCGTCTTCTATTATTTTTAATGGTTTTTTATGTGGTTTTTCATATCCATATGGAGCACAGGAAAAATATTCGTTTCCAAGCGCTTTTTGTTCCATTCCTCTTTTTACTACTTTAGATAGTTTTCTTGAGTACATTTCATTCATTGCTCCTAGGAGGGCGTCAGTTATTAAAGATGTATCTTCGTCAATTATTGGCTCTGTTATAGAAATCAAATTGACGCCGTTCTTTTTTAACAGTGATTTATATACTATTGATTGTTCTAAATTACGGGCAAAACGTGAACTATCGTATATGAGTACATATTCGAATATGTTTTTTGAACTGTCCTCTATCATTTGCATAAACGCTGGTCTTTTTTCTGCCTGTCTTCCAGATATTCCTTCATCTATATATGTGTTTATAATTTTGTAGTCATTATGTTCAGCAAAAGATTTTATAAGACGCAGCTGACTGTTTATTGAGTATTCTTGCTTATCTGTCGACATTCTTAAGTATGCCACGGCTTTTTTCAATATATCGCTTCCTTAATGAAAAACTATAGTATAATATGTTTTTGCGGGTTGTGTTATACATAGGACAATTTGATAAAAACATAAATATAAAAGAGGTGATAAAGGCTATGGATAGAGAGGATTTTAAAATTAGAGAGGAAAATGTAAGAAAAGCGGCAAACAGTATAAAAAATCGTCTTGGTATTAAAATTGAGATTTGTATAACGGATTTGGAAAAAAAAGTTTTGGGAGATAATGATAGTTTTAATATTAAAGAAATTTCGGAGGAGGAAATTGAAAAGAGAATTTTTAATGTCCATACAAAAGCTTTGGAAGAATATGCCGCAAGTGTTGGCGCTATGCTTGAAATTAAAGAAAAGTGAATATATTTTTTATTATCAAATAAAATATATATATGGCAATATAAGTTTTATAATTACTATAAAATATTGTGTATATTTAAATGTATTGCTATAAAAGTTTCTAAAGAAGTTTAATGCCGGAGGTATACAATGATTAGAATTGGAATTATAGGTGATTTCTTAAAAACTGCCGGAATAATATCTAATATATTAGGGAAAAAGTTATTCTCAGTAAAAATTATTAATTATAAACACTTTTTTTCTACAATGCAAAGTGATATTGATTTTATGATAATAGGAATAAATTCGCCTTATACATCTTCCGACTATATAAATAAATTAAGGCTTAATATACTTATAATAAATGATTCTTTTCAAATAACAAATCTTACTTCACCGCCTCTTTTTATGAGTGAACCAAGCGCTATACTCTTAAATTCTGATAAATCAAAGCAAATTGAACTGAAAAATAACAAT
>CAOJPS010000052.1 GCA_948441255.1 uncultured Eubacteriaceae bacterium
TTATGAAGATTTTTCGGCGTTACCCATAATTTACCCAACCATTAAAATACAATATAATATAGCCAATTATCTTGATGATAAATGCTCCAAAATAGATACAATAATTGAAAAGCAACAAACTATAATAAAAAAGCTGAAAGAATATAAAATATCGCTTATTACTGAGATGGTAACAAAAGGACTTAATCCAAATGTTGAAATGAAAGACAGCGGAATAGAATTTATACATAATATTCCAAAACATTGGAAAATATTGAAATTTGGAAAATGTGCTATAATAAAATCAAATCTTGTAAAACCTAATGATTATCTTGACTATCCTCAAATTTCTCCTGATAGTATAGAAAAAAACTCAGGAAATATAATAAATTATAAGACTGTTAAAGAAGCGGGTGTGATAAGTGGTAATCATTTATTTTTTAAGGGACAAATTATTTATTCTAAGATTCGTCCTACTTTAAATAAGGTTACAACAGCGCCATTTAACGGTTTATGCAGTGCGGATATGTACCCTATTGAAACCAAAAATAATGTACAATTTATTTTATTTATGATGTTATCTAATTATTTTACATATCAAGTTAAACGTATAACTGAAGATAGAGTAAAAATGCCTAAAATTAATCAGAAAGAACTTAATTCAATAATAACAATTATTCCACCTATTGAAGAACAAAATTATATTGCGGAATATTTAAGTAAAAAAATAAAGAATATAGATATGTTAATACAAAAGAAACAAGCTATTATTGATAAACTTGCGGAATATAAAAAATCATTGATTTATGAGGTTGTAACGGGAAAAAAGGAGATATAAAAAATTAGGACAAAAACTTTTGTGGGTTTTTATTAAATTTATTTTAAATTATAACCCCCTTATTTCAAAATTGAAATAAGAGGATTGGTTTATTAAACAAGGCTATTGGTTTTATATATTTTTTGAGAGGTTTATCATTTCTATCGCTGACAAAGCACAGTCATAACCTTTATTTCCCGCTTTTGTTCCAGCTCTTTCAATCGCTTGCTCTATGTTTTCTGTAGTAAGAACTCCAAATAAAACCGGTATATTTGATTCAAGGGATATATGGGCAATTCCTTTTGAAACCTCGCTGCAAACATAGTCATAATGGGTGGTGGAGCCCCTTATGACGGCGCCTACGCATATTACGGCGTCATATTTTTTTGAGAAAGCGAGTTTTTTTGCTATAAGGGGAATCTCAAACGCTCCGGGAACCCAGGCGAGGGAGATGTTATCATCTTCTACTCCGTGACGTTTTAAGCCGTCAACCGCTCCGGATATAAGTTTTGATGTTATAAACTCATTAAATCTTGACGCTACTATAGCTATTTTAGCGTCTGACGCTACCATATTTCCTTCTAATATTTTCATATATTTTCCTCCTTGATAAAATTATTTTGTATAGTGAAAGAACTTGAATAACGGTAAAAAATATTTTACGTCCGCTTGCGGCAAAAGTCGGTAAGCGAATTGTGAAGCACTTCGCAGACTTTTGAGTAAAATAAATTTTTTTACTTCTTTTTAAGTTCTTTCACTATATTTTCAACTTTTTCCAAATCATCTGTATTTTGCTCGGCTTTTTGGGTGTTTTTAGCCATAAGTTCGTAGAATAACATAACTTCGTGCTGAGCCTCTAATTCCGACATATATTTGCCGCACAAATATTCGAGGGATTCACCGCCGTATATATTGTTTAAGTACATCCAGTCGGCTGTGTCACGATTGGCGTATTCGGGAATTGTGCGATACATCCAGTATCTCTCTCCTGTATAGTTGCTTGGGTTGTTTTTTGAGAAAGACTCGTATTCAAAATTAAGATATCTAATTGTTCTCATAATAAACAGAGCTGCCTCATATTTACATATTCTATCTTCTGGTTTGAAGCTTCCTTTGCCGTCGCCAAAAGCGATTCCTGATTCTTTGGCAAGTCCTACGGCGTTGGCATAACCGGCGTTTTTGTCAACATCTTTGAAATTGTCTTTCGATTCTCCCTCTATGCCTGCCGCTCTCATAAGCAGGGAAATAAAATTTCCTTTTGAGATATACTCCATAGTTTCTATTTTTTTGTTAAAATCATTTGGAGAAAGCACATATGGAGAAAGTATATATTCTGAAGCGGAAATTTCTTTTTGAATGACCGCGGCGGCAAAAACCATAGCGATATGTTTGGCTCCTGTATGACTGTAATGGGTGTTATCAATTCCTTTGGAAAAATCTTTGTAAACGGCGTGAAAATCTTTTGTTTCGTTAATTTCAAGATTATTGCTGTACAATGATTCTGTAATATAAGTCATATCAATAAAATAAATATCCTTTTCTTTTGCCAATTCCATTACGGCGTCATCATAAAGACCGTGGCTGTTAGTGAGAAATCCGTTTTCGTCAAATTTTCTTCTGGAAACGGGAGAGATTAAAACTGGAACCGCTCCTTTTTCCCACGCGGGGAGAATATAGTTCATATACAGGGAGTTTTTAAAGCTTCCTTCGGTATTTACATCTCCCTGCGGGTCTGTATATCTTGTTTTTAAGTCTTCTTCCGTTTTGTTTTTTTCATCATTGTGACCAAACTGAATGAGAAGAAAATCTCCTTCTTTGATATTCTCAAAAAGTTTTTTGTAATTTTCCTCTATTGTAAAGCTTTTTGAGCTTCTTCCCGCTAAGGCGAGATTTACGACTTTGGCTTTATCGTTAAGAAATTCGGAAAGATACATTCCCCAGCCCGCTCTTGGTATGGCGTAGTTTTCGTCATATCCGTATTCACACGATGTGGAGTCGCCTACTATATAAACAGTTGTTTCTTTAATTTCCTTGTTATTTTGAGGGGTATCTTCTTTGAGGTATTTATTAAAAATGTTAAAAACGTATTCTTCATTGGCGAAAACGGGAACAGAAAAAAACATACTTAAAATCATACAAAAACTCAGTCCTTTGTATAAAATTCCTTTCATAATTGAAACCCTCCTCTATAGGTTAAGCAGGTGATCCATTTTTTCTTTTTTTGTTTTTAAATAAAATTCGTCGGTTGGTTTTGGAGGCATTTCAATGGGAACCCTTTCAGTTATTTCTATTCCATAGCCTTTTAATCCCGATATTTTTTTGGGATTATTTGTCATTAGTTTTAATTGCTTTATTCCTAAGTCGGAAAGAATCTGAGCGCCTATTCCATAATCACGAAGGTCGGGGGCAAAGCCTAATTTTACGTTTGCTTCCACAGTGTCGTAGCCTTTGTCTTGAAGCTCATAGGCTTTTAATTTGTTTATAAGTCCTATTCCTCTGCCTTCCTGACGCATATAGAGCAATACCCCTCTGCCTTCTTTGGAGATTTGTTTCATAGCAGCGTCATATTGTTCTCCGCAGTCGCATCTTGCCGAGCCTAAAGCGTCACCTGTTAAACATTCTGAGTGAACACGGCAGAGAACGGGGTTTCCGTCTGTTATATCGCCTTTTACCAAAGCTATATGATGTTCTCCGTTTAGTTTGTTTATATAGCCGTATATTGTGAAATCTCCATATCGTGTGGGCATTTTGGCTTTTGCCGCGCATTCCACAAATTTTTCGGACTTTATTCTATAAGCGATTAAATCTTCTATTGTTATTATTTTTATGCCAAATTTTTTGGAAAATTCTAAAAGGTCTGGAACTCTTGCCATTGTTCCGTCATCTTTCATTATTTCACATATAGCTCCGGCTGGTTTTAAGCCGGCTAGTTTGGCAAGGTCTACCGCTGCTTCGGTGTGGCCTGTTCTTTCAAGAACTCCTCCAGGTTTTGCGGCTAAAGGGAAAATATGACCTGGACGGCGGAAGTCAGAACCTTTTACATTGTCGCTTGCCGCCATTGTTATTGTCTTTGAACGTTCAAAAGCTGAAATTCCCGTTGTGGTATCTTTATAGTCTATTGATACTGTAAAAGCCGTTTCGTGATTGTCCGTGTTATGCTCAACCATTTGAGGGATTTTGAGTTTGTCAAGTATTTCACGGGAGGCGGGCATACAGATTAATCCTTTGGCGTGGGTTGCCATAAAATTTATCGCGTCAGGTGTCGCTTTTTCCGCCGCTACTATTATATCTCCCTCGTTTTCCCTATTTTCATCATCTACAACAATTATCATCTTACCATTTTTTATATCCTCTATCGCTTCAGGTATTGTGTTAAATCCGCTCATTTAATCAAGTCCTTTCTATAACTACAAAAATCCATTTTCTGATAAAAAACTTATATTTATTTTACTTTCAGCCGGTGGTTTTTCTTTGTTAAAAAAGAGCATTTTCTCAATATATTTTCCAATTACGTCGCATTCTATATTTATTTTTTCGCCTATACTTTTTTTTAATAGCGTAGTTTCTTGCTTTGTATGGGGAATTATTGAAACAGAAAAATCTTTATTGGTTACGTTTGCCACGGTTAGACTTATTCCATCAAGAGCGACAGAACCTTTATAAACTATATATTTTAAAAGTGAAGGGTCACATTCGATTGTAACCCATACGGCGTTGTCCTCTTTTTGAAAGTCTGTTATAACGCCTAAATCATCAACGTGTCCGGCTACTATATGCCCTCCGAACCGCCCCAGGGGGCTTATTGCCCGTTCAAGGTTTACAGAGTCATTTTTTTGTATGGTTTTTAAATTGCTGTGACGAAGGGTTTCCGCCATTATATCGGCGTCAAAAAGATTTTCAGAGATTTTTACCACTGTCAGACAGACTCCGTTTACGGCAATACTATCTCCTAATTTTGTTCCTTTTGTGACTTCGTTAGCCTCAATCGTTATTATTGATGAAGCCGATTGATGTTTTATATTTTTTACTTTCCCTATTTCCTCAATTATTCCTGTAAATATTTTACTCACCTCCAACTATGTATTCTATTAAAATGTCATTTCCGATTGTTTTGATATTTTCAGTTTTGAGGGGATAAGCCATATCCGCTGTTTCTACTCCCAAGCCGCCTATTGGGGTTTTAGCAAGATTTCCTCCGAAAATTTTCGGGGCGATATATAGATGTATTTTATTTACAATACCATCTTTTAACGCGCTGTAATTTAAAACGCTTCCGCCCTCCAGCAAGATACTGTCGATTCCCGTTTCGCCAAGTATATGCATTAGTGTTTTTAAATAGGTTTTCTCTTTTTCGGTTGTTATTATTTCAATGCCTTTATTTTCTAGGAGTATTCTTTTTTCTTTATCATAGTTTTTTCCTGCTGCGATAATCGTTGGCACATTTTTGGCTGTTTTTACTATATTACAGTCAAGAGGAATTTTTATAGTTGAATCACATATTATTCTTGTGGGATTTGTTCCGTTTTCGATACGGCAGGTTAGGAGAGGGTTATCGGCGATTATTGTTCCTATTCCTGCCATTATTCCGCTTACAAGGTTTCTTGTTTTGTGAGTATGTTCCCGTGCTTCTTTTTCTGTTATCCATTTTGAGTGGCCTGTTTTTGTGGCGATTTTTCCGTCGGCTGTCATAGCGTATTTCATAATTACAAAGGGAGTTTTATTTTTTATATAGTGAAAAAATATTTCGTTAAGCTTTCGGCATTCTTTTTCAAGAACGCCTGTTATTACTTCTATATTATTTTCTTTTAAAATTTTCAGTCCTTTGTTTTCAACTATAGGGTTGTCGTCTGTGCAGCCAACAACTACTTTTTTTATTCCGCTTTGTATTATTATTTCTGTGCAGGGGGGTGTTTTTCCATAATGACAGCAGGGTTCAAGGGTCACGTACATTTCGGCGCCGGTTAAATCCTCACAACAATTTAGTATGGCGTTTCTCTCGGCGTGAAATCCTCCGAATTTTTCGTGAAAACCCTCGCTTATTATTTTACCGTTTTTTACGATTACGGCTCCTACCATTGGATTTGGATTTACTTTTCCAATTCCCTTTTTGGCAAGTTCTAAAGCCCTTTTCATATATTTTTCCATTTTGGTCTCCTTTTTATTTGCTGAGGGTTATTATAGCAATACCACTTAATAATGATAAAAAGGAAACGAGGCAAAAATTATTTTATAGTCAAATCACTTGAAAATGAGCAAAAGGAAGCGAGAGAAAAATTATTTTCATAAGGCAGCGGAAGGAGAGCATAGTCGAAGCCTATGCCGACTGACGCTAACAAAGTGAAAATGATTTTTAACCGCTGAACTTGCTTGTTTTTAGGTGATTTGACTATAACAAGGCGGTGGAAAGCAGGCGTAGTCGAAAGCCTACGCCAATTGACAACAACGCAGTGAAAAGGATTTTTGACCGCCGAACTTTGTTATTATTAAGTGGGATTGCTATAAGATATAAAAATACGCCACGAAAAAATATTCGAGGCGTAAAAAACTCTTATTATATCTTCTCTTATCCGGACTTTACCGTCGGCTTTGGAATTTCACCAAATCATACCTGACAGATTACTGAAATTATTGTAGTCTGAGAGGTTCGCAGGCTTTAACTGCCGGTAGGGAATTTCACCCTGCCCCGAAGACAATTACAGTGAAAGAACTTAAAAAGAAGTAAAAAATTTATTTTACCGTTATTCAAGTTCTTTCACTATACATTATAACTCAATATTTAAAACTAATCAATAGTTTTTGGAAATTATTTTATGGTAAGGAATGACGTGTAACTATAAACAAACAAGCAAGAGGTGTGTAATAAAACCTCTTGCTTGTTTTGTGTACTATGTTTTTATATAAAATTAAAAATGAGAGAGCGGAATTATTATTTATTGTTGTTTCTATTATACTTCCAAGGAGTTAAGTTTGTGTTTTTAGCGGGTGTGCTTGAAGGACCTGCTGGAACATCAACTTTTTCGGAAGACGGTTTTTTCTCTGAAACAGGAGCGACTGTTGGCGTTAAGGTGGAAGCTTTTGGTCTTTCAGCCTTTTCAACAGAACCTTTTATCTGAATGTCTGAAAATCTTGCGGTATTTACGTTTACAAGTTTATTTGCTACTTTATTTGCTTCGGCAGCAACGCCAACGTAAACTGTGCTGTTCATTGTAACGTTTTTAGTACCTATTTCTTTCCAGTCTTTTCCATCTGGAGAACAGTAGGCTGTGAATTTATCTCCTTTTCTTACAAGACGCATATAATATCCAAGATATTCGCTTAATTCTTTGAACGCTATATCGTTCGCGAGAGGAATATTTGTTTTCTTAGCTCCGTCTAAAGAATCAAGGTTTTCATCAAGTTTTTGGAAGTCATCGCCTTTTTTATCTCTGCCGGCAAGCCAGATTGAGAAAGCGTTTCTATAATAAGTGGTTTCTTTTCCTGTTTCTGGATTTTTTTCTTTCCATTCATAAGCTTTTGTTGAGGACAATCCAAGAACAACCGCAGCCGAGTCCTCTTTTAAGTCATTTCTTACCATAATTCCTGAGAAAGCGTGATTATCAACAGGTGTAGCGTAATCAAGCTTTACAATGATTTCTCCGTCGCCTTTAAGTTTTTTATAGGCGAATTGACAAGTGTCAGCGTTTGATATAAGTTTTCCTGAACCTTTTACAGTAACTTCTTCATCAGAGTAAACAGTAGTGCTTCCAGTTGTTTCGACTTTACCAATATCAGAAGCCTGCCACTGTGAGTTTTCCATTGTTATATCATTTACGTGAACAGCAACAGCGCTTGCCTGAGTTTGGTTGCCTTTTTTATCATATACTTTTGCTGAAAGGTAATATGTACCATCTTTAAGGTCTGTTATATCGAATGAATATGGCGCGGAAGAAGTTTCTCCGATAATTTCTTTACCGTTAAAGAACTGAACTTTTTCTATTCCGTCAGCGTCTGTGACATCCGCTGTTAATGTAATAGTTTCTCCGGTTGTGAACAACTGATTGTTTGCTGGAGAGGCTATTGTTATTTCTGGGTTTTCAGGAGCGTTTTCCATATCAACTAAAGAGTTTAAGTAGTTTTCAAGGTTTGTGTATCCGCTCTTGTCTTTGGAAAGTTCTTTTCCGTCATTTGGATTTGTTGGGTCAAGTCCGTTTTCAAGTTCCCAAGCGTCTGCCATTCCGTCTTTATCTTTATCAAAATCATCAGGGCGTTTTTCAGAATCTCTTACAGGATATCCGCCTACTTCGTCATCTAAGTTGGCATATCTTCCGGTGTCAGTTTTAACCTCGTAAAGTATTCTCGCGTCAAGAGCATCTCTTCTTGGATAGGTAGCGCCAGCTTTAGCGAGCACTTCTTTATAAGCGTCCTGAGGTTTTTGTGTTTTTAAGTTTTCTGATTTTGTTCCTTCCATCTTAAATTCGCTCTTTACAATTTGAGTGGTAGGAGCGGCTTTATCGCTTACATAAACTCCTTTTGAGTTATCTTTTGTGAGCGCTTCATTTCCTTCAACATAGTTTCCGCTTACATAAAACTCACCTGGTTTATTTTCTTCGCCGGCGTCGATTATACGTTCTCTAACGGAATCTCTTGTTCCTTTTCCTGGTTTTATGTAGTTATAAACATAATTTGTGCGGGAACGTCCGCCGCCATAGATTGTGTTGTATCCCCAGTTGTAAAGAACGTTGTTTCTTACGTCGGTTAAAGCGATATGGTCATTGTCGTCAGCTTCGGGAGTTCCGCCTCCTATACGCGGATTTCTAGAGGTATGGTTAGCGATAAGGTTATGATGATATGTTGTATTTACACCGCCCCATATAGCGCCATAGCCGTGACGGCCTTTTGTATGACCTGACATTGTAAGGCTTTCAGCGATTATGCTCCATTGAACGGTGGAGTCTTCCATTCTGTAAAGCGACATAGTTTCATCAGTTGACCAGCTGGTTGACAAATGGTCAAACATCATATTTTTCATACTTCTGCCCCAAATGGCATCCATTGAGTCGCCTTGATGCACATTCGCGGCGCCGGGACGAAAACGCATATAACGAATAATGATATTTTCGGAATCACTTAAATTTGTTTCCCAGCCGTAAACGGTGATACCGTCTCCGGGAGCTGTCTGACCGGCGATTGTTATATTTTTTCTCTTAGTTATATCAAGTTTTTCTTTAAGAACGATAGTTCCTGAAACATTAAATACAATTGTTCTGTTATCTTTACTGAGAGCGTCTCTGAAAGAACCGGGAATTGGGTCTTCACCCTTTTTGTAGTCTTCTAGGGTTGTAACTATATATACCTCTTGTCCTCGACCTCCGCTTGCGTATTTTCCGCCGCCTTCAGCTCCGGGGAAAGCGGGAATTTGTTCCGTTGCTTCGCTTTGTTTTGAGTCATCGGTATTTTTGTCAGCCGCAAATGCCGGAACACAGGAAGCGGCTATAAGACATGACATAAATAATGCCGCGAGTTTTTTCTTCATAGTCAAATCTCCTTTTTTATTTATATTTCCAATGATTCATTAAATTAAATTAATAAATCAAGGATTTGGAATAACGAATATATTACATACAATTGCTAGTTGTATGTACATCTATTTTAAAATAAGTATAACATTTTTGTTTTTTATTTGCAAGAGAATAATTTTGTTTTTAATGTCCAATAAATAATATTGTTAGATTTACACCATAAAATAATCATAAAATAGTATATGTTGCACAAAACAAAAAAGTAATAATTTTATTTACGGCAATTTTGGTATAGTCAATCAACTTGAAAATGGAAAAAAGGAGACGAGACAAAAATTATTTTCGCAAGGCAGCGGAGGGATAGCATAGCCGAAGCCTACGCTGACCGACGATAACACAGCGAAAAGGATTTTTGCCCGCTGAACTGTTTCATTTTTTAAGCTGATTGACTATATAGATTGAAAAAAAACTTGACCGAAAACTTTAAGGCAAGTGTGAAAATTGATTTCCGCGGCTTTATGAAGTTAATAATTGACATTGTTTTTTCTATGAATTATAATAATTAATATAAATTAATAAATAAAAAATTTATATTGGTTTTATTTTTATGAGTTATGTACATAAGATGATTTTAGTGCCTTAGTTTTTATGTTAAATATTTTTGGCAGTTATAGTAAATACCGACAAATCATTTTTATTTCCTATTTGTGCGGTGTTTCCTAATAATATAAAATAGGGATTGGATGTGAGGATATGAATTCAAAAAAATATTTTATTACGGCAGCCGCCGTATTGATTGTTGGAGTGTGCGTGTTTTTTGTTATGGGAAACGTTATTAACGGTTTTTATTTTTTTGACAATGAAATTGTGATTAATATTTTGTCGGTTTTATCCGGGATTCTCGCGGGTATTGCTATGTTTCTTTTTATAAGACTTATAAATGTTAAAAATAACGATAAAAAAATTATTTATGAAATGGCATATATTGACAAAGTTACTGGAATGATGAATAAAAATAAATTTGTTTCTGAAGCTGCTGATATATTGATGAAAAAAAATGATAAATATGCCGCTGTTGTACTTGAGGTGAATAATTTTGACGTTATAAACGAATTATTTGGATTTGATGAGGGCAATGATATTTTGAGGTTTATTGCTAGAGTTATTGAAAGAAATTTGAACGAGGGAGAACTTTTCGCAAGAGCTACAGCCAGCAGATTTAACATTCTTATTAAATATGATGACAATGAAGGTATTAAAACAAGACTTGAAATGATTATGGACGATATTTCCGAATATAAGGGCGATGATAATATTTCCGCTAAATGCTCTGTTTCTTCCTGCTGCGGAGTGTATGTCATTAATGATGAGAGCCTTTTTGATAATTACAGTGAAATGGAATTTAATATTTCTCATATTTTTGGAAGGGCAAAATTTGCCTTGTCGGAAGTTACGGGAAATTACATAAATTATTGCTCCTTTTACAATGAGGAAATTAGAAGTCAGCTTATTTATGAAAGCGATATGGAATATGCTCTTAAGAACAATGAGTTTGTTGTGTATATTCAGCCTAAATATGATATTAAAAATCACATTTTGACGGGAGGAGAGGCGCTTGTTAGATGGAATCATCACGATAAGGGTTTTTTGCCGCCTGATAAATTTGTTCCTCTTTTTGAGAAAAACGGCTTTATTGTTGAGCTTGATATGTATGTATTTGAAGTTGTGTGTAAAATGCAGAAAAGATGGCTTGATATGGGGCTTAACCCTGTGCGCATATCTGTTAATCAGTCGAGAATACACCTTTTTAAAAGAGATTATGTTGACGTTTTGAAAGGTATTTTGGATAAATATCAGGTGCCGGCAAATCTTATTGAACTTGAGATTACGGAAACTGTCGCTTTTGAGAGTATGGATGTTATTGTGGACGTTCTTAAAAGACTTCACGAAATTGGATTTAAAATTTCTATGGATGATTTTGGCTCGGGTTATTCCTCTCTTAATATGCTCAAAGATTTGGAGGTTGATGTGCTTAAAATAGACAAAGCTTTTTTTGAGGAAACATCTAATACAAAAAAAGGTCAGAATATTATTGAGAGTATTATCGATATGGCTTCAAGACTGGGAATTGAAACAGTTGCGGAGGGCGTTGAGACTGTTGAGCAGGTGGAACTTTTGCAGGGGAATGGCTGTGATGTTGCACAAGGGTATTTTTATGCTATGCCTATGCCTCTTGAGGATTATGAGAATAATGAACTTATTAATAGGAGAAATGTTGAAAGTTAGGATAATAATATAAGTTTAAAAGATGATTAGCGGGATATGAATAAAATGTGAACATTATAAAATTTGTATAAAAATATCCTGCAAAATATACTTGATTTCATATACTTGCATAAAATTGTTTTTTTTGTGAAAAAAGACTTGCGTTTTTGAAAATAGAGGTTTATACTTGTTTTCAAGCAAAGGCGCTGACGATTAAACGTATAACAAATTTGTATGTTTAATCGCCGGCGTCTTTTTTATTTTTATTTTTATTTTTTGGGAGGGATTTATTATGTTATTTTTATATGAATCGATTAACGCTACTGTTGATGGATTGGCGAGTGCTTTGAACTATGACGCTGTTTCTGGCTCTGTTGGGTCTATTGATATTTTGTGGACTCTTTTGGGCGCCGCTTTGGTGTTTTTTATGCAGGCTGGTTTCGCTATGGTTGAAACGGGATTTACAAGAGCGAAAAACGCTGGTAATATTATTATGAAAAATCTTATGGATTTTGCTATTGGTACTATGGTATTCTGGTTTGTGGGATACGGAATTATGTTTGGTGACAGCAGTGAATATTTTGGTGGGTTTAATTTCTTTATTTCAAATGGTGATATTGATTTTGTCCATATTATATTTCAGACAGTGTTTTGCGCTACTGCCGCTACAATTGTTTCCGGCGCTATGGCTGAAAGAACAAAATTTAGTTCATATTGTATTTACAGTTTAATTATCAGTATATTTATTTATCCAGTGTCTGGTCATTGGATTTGGGGCGGCGGCTGGCTTGCTGACATTGGTTTTCACGATTTCGCTGGTTCAACCGCTGTACATATGGTTGGAGGTGTGGCGGCTTTAATAGGCGCTAAAATTCTTGGCCCTCGTATTGGAAAATATGACGAGAAAGGCAAGCCAAAAGCTATACCTGGTCATAGCCTTACTCTTGGAGCTTTGGGCTGTTTTATTCTTTGGTTTTGCTGGTTTGGGTTTAACGGCGGTTCTACAGTTAGTATGTCGGGAGAAAACGCGGCTGCCGCTGGAAGTGTGTTTATGACAACAAATATGGCTGCCGCCGCCGCTACAGTTACTACTATGATTTTTACCTGGGTTAAATATGGGAAGCCTGATGTTTCTATGACTTTGAATGGTTCTCTTGCCGGACTTGTGGCTATTACCGCGGGCTGTGACGTGGTTACTCCGGCAGGTGCGGCTATTATAGGTATTATTGCTGGTTTTGCCGTTGTTTTGGGTATTGAGTTTGTGGATAAAATTCTTAAAATTGATGACCCTGTAGGCGCTGTTGGTGTGCATTGTGTAAATGGAGCTTTGGGAACTCTTTTGACTGGTCTGTTTGCCGCTGTCCCTGTGGGCGGAGATGAAACTCTTATGGGTCTGCTGTATGGAGGGGGCGGTAAGTTTCTTGGCATTCAGGCGATTGGAGTTGTTGTGGTTATAGCCTGGGTTGCCGTTACAATGACAATTGTGTTTAATATTATAAAACATACTGTTGGACTTAGAGTTTCCGCTCATGAGGAGATAGTTGGCCTTGATATTGAGGAACACGGTATAGCTTCAAGCTACGCTGATTTTATGCCTACTCATACAATTATTAATTCGGCTGAGACAGATGAGGAAACAATTGTTCCTGTTCAGGTTATGAACGGAGAGGAAAGCAGTGTGGAAAGCGGAATGACTAATGTTGAAATAATATGTAAAGAGGAAAGATTTGAAAAACTTAAACGTAATCTTAACGCTATTGGGGTTACTGGCATTACAGTTACAAAGGTTTCAGGCTGTGGGGTTCAGAAGGGAAATACTAATTTTTATAGAGGTGTTCCCGTTGATATTACTTTGCTTCCTAAAATTAAAGTTGAGGTGGTTGTTTCGGAAGTTCCTGTTTCTAATGTAATTGCCGCCGCTAAAAAAGCTCTGTATACTGGTAATATTGGTGATGGTAAAATATTTGTTTATGGAGTTGAGAACGCTGTTAAGGTTAGAACAGGTCAGGAGGGACCTGACG
>CAOJPS010000053.1 GCA_948441255.1 uncultured Eubacteriaceae bacterium
AATGGTTTTGTTTGGGTTCGATTCCCAAAGCGCCGAAAAGATGTAAATTATTCATATCTAACCTTTCTTTCAGCAGGAAAGACTGACCATAATATTTTACATAATCAGTCTTTCCTAAATATAGTAAGCCGTAAATTTATTTTACTCTTGCTTCTACATCTGACTTGAAAAATAAGGTTATATAATTTATTTTTTTGATTGGTACAAGTTTATTTTCTTTTACAAGCTGATTAATATACTGCCTTGAGCAATTAAGGATTTTGGTTGCTTCAGTGGTGGATATAATGTTATTGCTTATAAAGTTTTTAAGTTCATTTTCGTTATTAAATTTATACATTATCTTCTCCTGTTCAGAATGATATTTGTAATTATTGATATTATGGTAATGATGATTATTGAAATACATAGAATATCATAAGTCGAAATATTATAATAATCAATATCTGTTAAACCTAATATACATAATATTGCTGATGGTATTAATAAGGTATTGTATTTCATATAGTTTTAGGATATAATAGTAATAGGGTAAGGGGCTTTCGCCCCAAACCTTATTTAAGGTCTTTGTCTTTAAAGTTTCTTCTTATCCAGTAAATTGCCATTGCCAGGTAAGCAGTTACTTTAAAGACTTTTTCAATTATATCTATTATATCCATTCTTTCGCCTCCTTTCTATGTTTTTATTATATCATATATATTGACACGTGTCAAGTGATTTTTAAAAATATTCGATATATTTATTATAATATAAGTGTTTTTTGTTTAATAAGCAGGTGATATACTTGAATACAGTTGAGCCTATTAGGGATATTGATATAGTTAATGATATTATGGATTATTTAAAAGCAGGTAATGAAAGAGATTACGTGCTTTTTTCTTTTGGAATATATTCAGGACTAAGAATATCGGATATATTAAAATTAAGAGTTAGAGATGTACGAAATAAAAAGCATATTTATATGAGAGAGAAAAAGACAGGAAAAGAAAGAAGATTTATTATCTCTAAAGAACTGAAGAATATTTTTGACAATTATATCAAGAATAAAAAAGATTATGAATATCTGTTTGTTTCAAGAAAAGGTTTGAATAAACCTATTACACGACAACGGGCATATATGATTTTAAAAGACGCTGGAAAGAGGTTTGGGGTTGAATCAATCGGAACGCATTCACTTCGTAAAACATTTGGATATTTCTTATATAGTCAAACAAAAGATATACTGGTTGTGAAAGAAGTTTTAGGACAATCAGATGTGTCAATAACAAGAAGATATATAGGACTGACACAGGACGATAAGGATAAGCTTGTGAAAGGACTGTCATATAGAAGAAGCTGAAAATCGGCAGAGTGTTATGTGCGGTTTGTCGAAAGTTACACATTTTATTGATGTAACTTTCATTTTTAAATTTTTAACATATTTAATGTAGGAAAATCTTAAAATGAATGTTACACAATATCAAGATATGTAACTTTCAAAGAATTTTGATTTTGTACAAGTTGTACAAAATAATTTAGAATTTAAAAAGGTACTGTAAAAATGAAAAATTTTCGGAGCGGGTCGCTGAGCCCAAAATCCGCTTAGATTTTTGTGTTTGAATTTTGAAATTACCGTTGCCGATAATTGATTTGTTTATTAAAGCAAGGAGAATTTTTATGGAAAATAACTCAAAGAAGATTATGAACGTATCAGCAATAACAGTTTCATCGAAAGTATTGTCTGAAATAGTAGGAGTGAGCGACAGAAGGGTTAGGCAGCTTGGGGAAGAAGGCGTTTTTATTCGTGCCGCTAAAGGAAGGTATAAGCTTGCGGAGAGTATTAAGAATTATATTCTTACCTTAAGGCTTGCCAGCGACAGCGATAATATTCCTATGGAAAACGACGAACTTGACCTTGAACAGGAAAAAGCTAAAAAGGAACGAGTGAATCGTCTTATAGCTGAACTTAAACTTGCTAAAATGAAGGGTGAGGTTCATTCGTCAAAGGATGTGGAAAATGTTATGACAGATATGCTGTCCTCTTTTAAGAGCAGGCTGATGAATGTGCCTTCAAAAGTTTCTCCGATTCTTACTCAAAGAGATACGGGATTTATAAATGATTATATGACAAGAGAAATTCTTAATATACTGAATGAATTAAAGGATTATAATCCCGAAGATTTTTATGGTGGTGACTATATTGATTTTGACGGTGATTTGGAGGGAGATTATGAGGAAGATAGTTAAAGCTGAATATAAGACGATATGTCTTTTTAAGAAAATAGCTGAAATAATAGCGCCTGCTCCAATTCTTAAAATATCTGAATGGGCGGACAGATATAGAAGACTTTCTCCGGAAGCTTCCGCTGAGCCAGGTAATTGGAATACTGACAGGGCTCCGTATCAAAGGGAAATAATGAACGCTTTAAATGATAATGAATGTGAGGAAGTGGTTATTATGTCTTCGGCGCAGGTTGGAAAGACGGAGATAATTTTAAATATACTTGGATATTTTGTTGACTATGACCCAACCTCAATTTTGGTAGTTCAGCCAACCGTGGAAATGGCTCAGACATTCAGCAAAGACAGACTTGCCCCTATGATAAGAGATACTCCCGCTTTAAAAGGAAAAATTAAAGAAGCGAAAAGTAAATCTGGAGATAACACTATACTGCACAAAAAATTCCCTGGAGGTCAGATTACTATTGTCGGGGCAAATTCAGCTGCCGGACTTGCTTCCCGTCCAATAAGAATTTTATTGTGCGATGAGGTTGACCGTTATCCGCCATCGGCAGGTTCAGAGGGTTCGCCTGTTAAGCTTGCTGAAAAAAGAACAACTACTTTTTGGAATAGAAAAATAATAAAAGTTTCCACTCCAACGATTAAAAATGTTTCAGCTATAGAAATGGAATACGAAAAATCAAGTATGGAGGAATGGTGCCTGCCTTGTCCCTGCTGCGGAAAATTTCAGCCTTTAGAGTGGGAACGAGTTAAATTTGATGACGCTGTTATGGAGTGCAAATATTGCAGAGAACGTTTTTCGGAGATTGAATGGAAGTCAGGAACGGGTAAGTACATTGCCGGAAAGGAAAATAAAAAAGTACGAGGTTTTCATCTTAATGAACTTGCTTCGCCTTGGAAACATTGGGAAGATATTATTAGGGATTTTAAAAAAGCTTACGCACAGTCCAAAGAAATGGCAAGCCCAGAACCATTAAAAACTTTTTATAACACAAGCCTTGGCGAAACTTGGGAAGAACAAGGCGAATCTGTAGATGAAGGCGGTATTTTACGAAGGCGTGAAGACTATAACGCCCAGCTTCCCAATGGTGTTTTGGTTTTAACGGCGGGCGTTGACGTTCAAAAAGACAGATTTGAAATTGAGGTTGTAGGCTGGGGGAGAGGTTATGAAAGCTGGGGGATAAAGTATGATAAGCTTTATTGCGATATGACAAATCAAAGCGCTTGGGATACTCTTGAGGAATATTTTCAGAGAGAATATTATTTTGAGGATGGAACAGGACTTTTGGTCGCCTGTGTTTTTATTGATACAGGCGGTATGTATACTACTGATACATATAAATTTCTTAAAGAGATGAACCGAAAACAAAAGAATATTTTTGGAATTAAGGGTATGAGGGGAATGGGAATCCCGCTTCTTTATAAACCGTCCGTAAATAACAGTGAAAAGGTACGGATTTTTATTCTTGGCGTTAATTCGGGAAAAGAAACTATTATGTCAAGACTTCAGATTAAAGAGCCTTCAGCAGGATACTGCCATTTTCCGAAAGGTCTTGACAAAGGATATGATGAGGAATATTTTAAAGGGCTTACATCTGAACAAAGAATTGTCAGCAGTAAAAGAAACGGCGCTAAAGAACTTATATGGGTTAAAAAATCAAATTCCGTGAGAAACGAACCTCTTGATATAAGAAACTACGCAACCGCGGCTCTGGAATTATTGAGACCTAATTGGGATTTTTTTGAACAAAAAATCAGCGCTGGTATTAATTATATGAAAAAAAATGTGAACACTGCCGTTAAAAGAAAGCCGGGAGTTATGAAAAAGGGGATTGAGATATGAACGAAAGAATAGAACAGCTTAAATATAGGCTTAACGCATATTATAAGGCGGAAATGGCTGTTTTGTCGGGACAAAAATATCAGATTGGGACAAAAAGTCTTACAAGAGCCGATTTGGGTGAAATAAGAAAAGCCATAAATGAACTTGAAACAGAGCTTTCAAATGTATCAAACGGAGGAAAAAGAAAAGTTTTAAGGGCTGTTCCAAGAGATTTATAGGAAATACCGCACAAATAAAATTTTATGGAGTTTGTTAGGATTGACTGTATTTTAATGTGAGTTCGACGAAATTTTATAACTAATGGAACCTTTTTCTATCGCAAAGGCTGGTCGCAAAGCTACGCTTTGCTGCTCGCCTGTGCAGCCCAGGATTCCAAACCTCCAAAAATGCTCTTGAAGTATTAAAAACCTTGAGGTTTCACCTCAAACTCCACAAACTTTTTGAAAAAAGTTTGACAAAAACTTTCGTGCGAAACTGCGTTTCGCTGAGTTTTACTGTAATTTTTTGTCGAACTCACGTTATTTTAGGGGGGTGAAGTGTCTGAATATTATAGACAGGTTAGTTGAAAGCATTGCTCCGGTTTATGGAGAAAAAAGAAGGATTGCCAGAGAACGGCTGAATTTAAGAAAAATTATAAACAGCGGTTATGATGAAAGCGGCGCGAGCCGTAATAAAAATTCTATGAAAGGCTGGCTTGCCAGAAGCAAAAGTCCGCAGGAGGATATTGATAAAAACCTTAATCTTCTAAGACAGAGGTCAAGAAGTTTATATATGTCGGCTCCGTTGGCTGTTTCCGCTATAAAGACAAACAGAACCAATATAATAGGGTCAGGACTGAAGCCTAAACCTAAAATTGATTTTGAAAGCCTTGGTATGACTGTTGATGAGGCGGAATTATGGGAAAAGGAAGCTGAAAAAGAATTTGCTCTTTGGGCGGAGTCAAAATTCTGTGATTCTGCCAAGATAAATGATTTTTATGAAATGCAGCAGCTTGTTTGTATGAATTGGCTTTTAAACGGCGACGCCTGCGTTTTGATTGATTATGAAAAATCAAAAAATAAATGTATGCCTTATTCGCTAAGACTGCGTATTATAGAAAGCGACAGAATATGCAATCCTGATACAATGGGTTCGGAGGTAGACTTATTTAAAAAAGCAAAAAACGGCAACAGAATTTATAATGGTGTTGAAATAAATTCAAGAGGCAGTGTTGAAGCTTATTATATATGCAATACATATCCTGGCTCTGGACTTATGTTAAAAAAAGAATGGGTAAGGGTTGAAGCCTACGGCAGAAAAACAGGAAACCCAAATGTTTTGATGATATTTGAATCGGAAAGACCAGAGCAGTATAGGGGGATTCCTTATCTCGCTCCGGTTATAGAAAGCCTTAAGCAATTAACACGATATTCAGAAGCGGAACTTATGTCGGCAGTTTTAAACGGCATTTTTTCTGTTTACATTAAAACAACCGCGCCTGCGAGTGAAAATCCACTTTTCTTTGGTATAGGGGAAGAAGAACGAATAAGTGTTGACCCAAATGAATATGAACTTGGTTCGGGAACTATAAATATACTGAATCCAAATGAAAGCCTTGAAATTGTTGATGGGAAAAGACCTAATATTAATTTTGACGGGTTTGTGGCTTCAATGGCAAAATATATAGGCGCGGCTCTTGAAATACCGGTTGAGATTTTAATAAAATCCTTTAATTCCAATTATTCCGCTTCAAGAGCGGCTCTATTGGAATTTTTTAAGGCAGTAAAAATGAAAAGAAGCTGGCTTGTAAATGATTTTTGCAAGCCTGTTTATGAACTTTGGCTAGCGGAAGCGGCGGCAAGAGGAAGAATAAAAGCTCCGGGATTTTTTGAAGACCCTGCCGTTAAAAAAGCTTGGTGCGGCTGTATATGGAACGGACCGGCACAGGGGCAGATTGACCCGGTAAAAGAGGTTACAGCGGCGCAGAAAAGGGTGGAACTCGGTATCAGTACAAGAGAAATTGAAACGATTGAAAGTATGGGAGGAGATTTCATAACTAATGCCGTTCAGCTTGAACGAGAAGCGAAAGAAATGAAAAAAATAGAAAATATTGGGGGAGATACAAATGCGTAATTTTTGGCAATTTAAAAATACAGCCGAAAATGGTGCGGAACTTTATTTGTATGGTGAAATTGTTTCGGAATCGCCTTGGTTTGAGGAAGATTGCGTTTCCTACAGAAGTTTTGTGAATGATTTAAGGGAATTGGGAGATTGCGATAACATAAAGGTTTATATTAACAGTGGAGGCGGTGATGTTTTCGCGGCGAACGCTATATATTCTCAGCTTAAAAAACATAAGGCAAGAATTATTGTTGAGATTGAGGGAATATGCGCGAGTGCCGCTACTGTCGTGGCTATGGCTGGAGATATGATTAAGGCGGAAAAAAATTCGCTTATTATGATACATAATCCAACCGTTGGGCTTATGGGATATTTTGACGAAAGCAGGCTTGATAAATATAAAAATTCTATAAACGCTGTTAAGAAGTCTATTATTGAGGCTTATCTTTCAAGAATTGATAAGAGCGAAGAAGAATTATCAGAATTGATGGACGCCGAAACCTGGTATACGGGCAAAGAAGCGTTTGATGAGGGAATTATTGACGAGATTTTTGAAAATTCAAAAAGTGATGAGTACCTTGATTGCTCACATAATAAATTTGTTGTCATAAACAATTTTGTATGTGATATAGGAAAATTTAAAAACTTTCCTAAAAATAAAATAAAAAATAAAAACTTGAGTGAATTACATAAAAATAAGGCTTTAAACGAGCCTTTTTTTAATACAAAAACTAAAAAAGAGGAGATAAAAACAATGACTGAAAAGGAGATTAAAGACAGTTATCCTAATATTTATGACAAAATTGAGGAGGAAGCTATACGAAAAGAAAGAGAACGTATTAAAGCTATTGATGAGATTTCGGATAATCTTCCAAAAGATTTGATTATGGAAGCGAAATATACGAGCTGTATTTCAGCTAGTGAACTTGCCTTTAAAGCTTTAAAGGAAAATAAAATTCTTTGTGGATATGATTTTTCTGATGTTATTGCTGATAACGCCGAATCAAATGTTAAAGATGTCAATTTGCTGGACAATAATAAGGGAGAAAAAGAAAAAATAGCAAATCTTGTTAACTCGTTAAACAAGGGAGGTATTAAATAATGGAATATTTTAAAAATGAAAGCGAGTTTGTTCCTGATAAATTATTCGCGGGAACCGCTGTCACTCCCATAACAGGTTTTGTGGAACTTGAAAAGGGACAAGGTTTTTTGGAAAGAGGTACTTTAATAGGAAAAAGCGAAAGCGGTAAATATTTTGTTATGGGGTCAGAGGTTTCAGGAGAAACAAATATTGTTCCTTATGGAATTTTGACAGATTCCGTTGATACGGCTGACAAAAATGTAAACATATCGGTTTATTTGTCGGGCATATTCAACCGTTCCGCTGTTTTTCTCGCGGGGGACGAGAATATTTCCAAATATGAATATGAATTGAGAAAACTGTCAATTTATCTTGAGGATGCCGCGGAATAAGGGGGTATATTTTTATGAACAGCTATGATACGAGAGAAATGCTTGCAGCTATTGAACTTAGAAATCCTATGAAAACTTTTTTTGCCGATACTTTTTTCAAGGTTCACAGAACTCATATAGCGGAAAAAATAGAGGTTGACGTTAAAAAGAGCAGACGAAGGCTTGCTCCGTTTGTCGCTCCGAGAAAAGGAGGAAAAGTACTGACAAGAGATGGATTTAAAACAAACTCAATTACAACTCCTAAACTTGCGCCGGAAAGAATTATGACTGTTGACGATATTGTGAAAAGGGGTTTAGGTGAAAATCTTTACAGTAAAAAAACTCCGGCAGAAAGAGCTGATGAACTGCTTGCGGAGGATTTGAGGGAACTTGAGAAATCTATTGCTGACAGAACAGAATGGCTTGTGAGAGAAGTTTTGTTTAAAGGAAAAATAAATGTTGTTGTGCCTAAAGACGGTATTGATGTTTCAGTTGATTTTGGTTTTGAAAATAAAGAAGTTCTTTCAAGCGAACTGTTTTGGTCAGCAGCCGCGTCAAACCCTGTTAAGGATTTGAAGGAGTGGAGAAGAACGGTTATAAAACAGACGGGAACCGCTCCCAATATATGTATTATGGGTTCTGAGTCCGCTGACGCTTTTATGTCAAACACCGCTGTAACAAAGGCTATGGATTTAAGGAATATGAAAAATATTGTTATTGAGCCTAGAGTGGTTAATCCTGCTTTGACGTTTTTGGGAAGAATAACGGAAATTGACCTTGATATATATTCGTATGACGAATGGTTTATAAATGATGAGGAAGAGGAAGAACCTATGATTCCTTACGGTCACGTGCTTTTGGCTAACAATGGGGGTATTGGCAGTATTGAATACGGCGCGGTTACTCAAATTGAGAGCGGAAGTTTAAATCCTGTTACTTATGAGGCTGAAATAGTGCCTAAGCAATGGGTGAATATAAATGACAATATCAAGATGATTAGACTTACGTCAAGGCCCGTACCTATGCCTTTTGATGTTTCAAGCTGGTATGTCGGCGTTGTTTTGGCTGAAAATTAGAACGTGTCTAAAATTTAAAAAAAGCCTGTCTAAAAACAAAATATACGCGAAAATAATATTATTTTGAAGTGTAATGATATTATTTTTACTGATTTTTTGGATATTTTAATAGTTTTTAGACAGGCTCTTAGGAGGTAGAATAATATGTATGTTGCTGTTATGAATATTAAAAGCCATAAAAGGCGGTATAAAAAAGGTGATATCCTTGGAAGTGAGTTTTCGGAAGACGATATTTGGAGATTTCTTGATATGGGAGCGATTTTCTCAAGAGGGGAAATTCCTGTCTTTGGGATAGAGGAGGGTTATGAGCCTGAAGAAAATGTTTTACTTGATGAAAGCGATTTGAGGAAAATGAAATCTAAGAGAGAACTGGCGGAATATGGAAAAAGTATAGGCGTTGATGTGTCGGAGGAATTTACCAAAGAAGAAATGATTAGCGCTCTTTTGAATTATATTGAGGAGGAAAGGGATAATGTACCCGGACTTTGATGTGGATTTTGACGGAATTTTTGATTCGGAGGGAAACGAGATTAAAATAGAAACTTTTAAAAACAGTGTTGACTATGATGTGAAAAATATATTTTTTAATCTTGATGAATTTGCTGAAACTCATTTGGTTGGAGGAACGAAAATTCCTATTGTAATTGACAATGACAGAATGAACGAACTTATTGAAAGTAAATTTACTCCTCTTGATATGGTATATGAAGAAATGATTTTGTTTTATGTGAATAAGGAGTCGCTTGATTTTATTCCGAAAGTAAACGGTCAGCTGTTTTTTGATGGTGATTTGTATCAGATAATAGATGTTGCTGATGATGGTTTTGGCGTTTTGACCATTACTATCGGGAGAAATATGGGGAGGTAGTTTTTTGGCTGAAAATTTTAATGAAAGTATCAGTATTGAAGTTGATTGGAAAAGTGTTGAAGAAAAGCTGAAAAAACTTAATGATATTGTAAAAAACGGATTTAACAAGGGATTAAAAGAGGCTTTGAATGAAACTGTAGACCCAAGCGGTGGTAAAGATATGAAATCGTTTGCTTTTGAAAAGATGAGAGAAAAATATACGATAAAAACATCAAGACTTGATAAAAACGGAAAAGTTCAGCTAGAAAAAGCGACACAGTCAAAATTATCAGCTTCTGTATACTCAAGGGGACGTCCGAATACTTTGACATATTTCAGGCATAGACCGACTGGAATTTCAGTTAAAAAGAAAGGAGGAAGAAACGCAGGAGTTGTACAAGCTCATTGCTTTAGAGGGAGAAATTTGGTGACTATACCGAATGCATTTGTTGCTACTATGTCAAATGGACATTACGGTATGTTTAAAAATATTGATGGTGAGAGACATATACCAAAAAAAGGCTCTTATGCGGGAAAAACGTATAAAAGAGGCGGAAGAAAGAGAAAAGACGGAACAGAATCGGTTAAAGGTCAGCCTTATGAAATATTTAAAATGAAGCAGTTATATGGACCAGGAACAAGTCAAATGCTTTATCATAAAGATGTTTCACAGCCTATTACAAAAGAAATGGAAAGGCGATTTGAAGAAGCTGTTGACAAAGCTATTGATAAGGTTATTCAAAAGTCTATGAAATAGGGGGGATTTTTTGATTACTCCAATGGAATTTGAAGATGATTTTATTATTTTTCTTGAGAAAAATATCGCGGAAAAGTTTAAATTAAAGGGTTTTGATTGTGAAAAGAAAAAAGAATTTTACAAAAATCCAAAGGTTATTAAGGGATTTTTAGCGCCTGAAATAAATGGAGAAGATTTTAGCGAATTGCCTTATATTATTTTCAGACTGCTTAAATTAGAAACTATGAAAGATAACGGCAAAAATATTCACTGTCTTAAAACGTGTATTTTATTTGGTTGCTATTGTACAGGTATTTCTTCTGAAAATAAAATATCTTTACTTGGCGGAAGCGGATATCGTGATTTATGGAATATTATGGAGTTTACAAGACAAGCGTTGTTTGACGGAACGTATAAGCCGAAAGTAAGGCTTTTTGAGGATACCTTTTCAATGGAGGTTTTTCAGGAACAGAATTATCCTATATGGAACGGGGTTATATCGGCTGATTTTCTTATAGGTGTTCCTGAATGGAAGTTTGATGATGTGTTATATAAAATGCCATAGATTTAAGGAGGTTTTGGTATGGAAAGCAAAGAAAATAAACCAGAGGGAAAAATGGATTTTAAAAAGCCGTCTTTAAACCAAAAGAACAGAGAACGAAAAATAAGAGAGCCTAAAGCAGTTATATATGTTGGTCCGCCTGTTCCCGGCGGTATTTTGGTTCCAGGAAAAGTTTATAAAAAAATTCCTGAATATGTGATTGATTTTATTTCAAAAAATTCTGTTATAGGAAATTTACTTATTGATATTGAAAAACTCGCGGAGTTTAAACTCAAAGCTGAAATCAAAGGTACAAGAGAATATATGCTGTATTCTCAGGCGCTCAAGACAATTGATGAAGGAGGTTTGATGTGATGTCTGCTTATAAACACGGTGTGCGGATTAATGAAAACGCTACAAGTATAATTACTCCTGTTACTATTGAGTCAGCGACTCCTTTATTTTTTGTGACCGCTCCGATACATTTGACGGAAAATCCTTATGGAGCTGTAAATGTTCCAAAGCTTTGCTATACATATTCTGAGGCGGTTTCGGCTTTTGGCTTTAGCACAAAAAAAGAAATTTGGGATAATTATACCGCTCCAGAGGTTATCCAATGTATGTTTCAGCTTTTTGGAGTTTCTCCCTGTGTTATTGTTAATGTTCTTGACCCAAATATCCATAAAGAGGATATTGTGGAGGAAATCACATTGGACAAGTCCAGCGGAATTATTGAAACAGACGGGGTTTTGCTGGATTCTGTTAAAATTAAAAACGGCAGCGGTTATTATATTTTGAATACACACTATACGGTGTCTTTTGATGATAACGGGCTTGTTGTAATAAACGCTGTTTCTGACGCGGACGGCGGAATTGAGGAAAATGCCGTACTAAAAGTAGAATATGTTAAGCTTAAACCTGAAATGGTTGGAAAATTTGATGTTATTGGAGGTTTTGATGATGAAACAGGGAAAAATACCGGTTTGGAGCTTGTTTCCGAAGTTTTTCCAAGGTTTAGAAAGATTCCCTGTCAGATAGCTGCCCCGGGATTTTCAAGTTCTCCCACTGTCGCGGCGGTTATGGAGACAAAAGCAAAAAATATTAACGGCTGTTTTAACGCTATGGCTCTGGTGGATTTGCCGACCGTTGACGAAAACGGAAGGCATATACGATATTCGGATATTGTCAAATGGAAGAACGATAATAATTATATCGGAGCGCATATGATGGCTTGTTATCCCGAAACAGAACTTGATGGATACAGATATCATTTATCGGTTCAGCTTGCGGGGTGTATAGCTCTGACTGATTATGAGAATGGCGGAGTTCCTCATATTTCACCGTCAAACCATACCTTAAAAATAAATGGTTTGATATATGGAAATAATGAGGAATTTATTCTTCCTAAGGAACACGCTGATTATTTAAATGGAAACGGAATTATTACGGCGATTAATTTTACAAACGGCTGGACAGCTTGGGGAAACAGAACAGCGGTATATCCGTCAAGTACAGATGTTAAGGATTGTTTTATTCCTACAAGAAGAATGTTTTGCTGGCTTGGAAATTCTATTGTCACTAATTATTTTTCAAGAGTGGACTATCCTCTTTCATCAAGAAGCGTTCATACTATTGTGGACAGTATAGGTATGTGGCTTAACAGTCTTGCTTCAAGAGAATGTATTCTGGGCGGTTCTGTTGAGTTTTTGGAAGAAGAAAACTCAACTGTGGATTTGATTGACGGTATTGTGAAATTAAGAGTTAAATTCGCGCCTCCGTCGCCTATGAGAGATGTTGAGTTTACTCTTGAATATGACCCAAGTTATCTGTCGGCTTTATTCTGAAATGGAGGGAATAATTTATGAAAATACCTGATAAGCTTGTTCAGTATTATGTTTTTGACGGGGATAATATGATGATTGGCGTTGCCGATTTAACTCTCCCTGATTTGACTTATATGTCGGAAACTGTAAAAGGAGCAGGTATCGGAGGTGAAATTGATATGCCTATTATAGGCAGTTTGCAATCAATGTCAACTTCTATTACCTGGCGTTCGCTTGTTGAGGAAACGGCTATGTTTCTTGAGCCTAAAGGACATACGTTTTACGCTAAAGGTTCTGTACAGGAATTTAATTCAGATAAATCCGATTATAAGCAGATTCCTCTTAAGGTGACTATGAGGGTTTTGCCTAAAAGTCTTAAAATGGGAAAGCTTGACCCGGGAACTTCCATTGGTACTACAAGCGATTTTGAAATTTTATATCTTAAACTGGAGATTAATAATAATGTTATGTATGAAATTGATAAAGCTAATTCTATATTCTTTATTAATGGTGTTGACTATCTGGCGGCTGTTAGAAGAACGGCAGGACTGAGCAGTTAAAATTTTGATTTTAGGAGGATTTTTATGAAAAATTATAAATTAAAAAAGCCTATTGATTTTGAGGGAAAGAGAATAGAGGATTTTAACTTTGATTTTGAGAGTATGACGAGAAAGGAATATAAAAGGTGCATTAGGGAAGCTAAAATAAGAAATAAAAAAGATACGCACCCTATTCCGGTTTTCAGTGAAACTTTTAGACTTGTTTTCGCTGGAGTTGCCGCCGGAGTGCCTACGGAAGTTATGTTTTCTCTTTACTCAAAAGATATTGTAGGCGTATCTAGTGAAGTTATTACATTTTTTTTCGGCAAAGATGAGAATATTGACGATATTGATTTT
>CAOJPS010000054.1 GCA_948441255.1 uncultured Eubacteriaceae bacterium
ACCAAAATTATATGTATCAATATCCACAAGGTACCAGTCACTGCCCTTTTCAATGCGTGTTGGTCTCCACTTTCCGTCGGCAAATACATCAAAACATCTCCCACAGTGCAAACCGTAACAATACTTGTCAACATCAAAGCGAATGTTGTATCTGCCGCTATATTCATCAAAAACTAAAGCTCCTCTTTTCAGTGCCATATGATTCACCTCCATTTCCATACGTCAGCTTGTTTATAAAATCCATATAGAGCTTGTCCTTGTTAAACAGCCCTTTATAGGGCATTTTCCTTTGCTTTTTTCGCTTCTATTTTTTTTGTGAGAAATTTTATATACTCATCTCTTATGTAATCTTGCTCCTCTGGCGGAAAATTTTCGGCAAAAAAGCTCGTAACTTTTTTTACTATATAACCATTGAAAATTTTCTTTGCTCTTTGCAAATCCTCCTCGCTATAAGGCGCAAAGGTAACAATAATATCTTTATTTGCCATAAAATCACCTCACTTTATTTTATTTTTGTTCTAATTTGTCCTATCACTACTATTTAAATATTATTTATCATTTTCTTGCGTTTTCTTGTTTAAAAGTCTGCTGAAATCAGCCATAATAAAGTTTTCTTTTCTCTTGCATTTTTCAATAGCTTCGTTAGCCAGCCTTCCCATACGTCAGCTTGTTTATAGACTATTTATTCAAAATCACCATACGAGATTTAATTCAACAATCTCTAACTAAAGCTATACCTGCAATTTATATAAATACATATAAATTTTGCGCTAATCTATAATTTCACTAATATTAACATTTAAAGCTTTTGCAAGTTTTCCTATATTTCGTGGAGTTGGCATTATCTTTCCTTTGGCATATCTTGAAATACTGCTAATATCAATACTTGATTTTTTTGCCACTTCTGAAAAACTTAATTGTTTTTGAGCTAATACTATACAAAATTTTTTAAAATTAAAATTCATTTTAATCCCCCTATTGCATTTATTGTTGTTTTATGTTATTATTTATATAGGGGGAGTTATTGCCAGTAATTTTTTGCTCCAACAAATAATTACTATGCTCTTCCAAAATTTCAAATAAATGTTTAAGTTTTGTATAATTAGAAACAATCTTAATTATGTTATTCTTTGTTTTTACAAATAACTTTTTCGATTGTTTGTTCTAACAGGTATTCAACACTATCAAAATTAAACAACTTCTTTAGTTTTAAAAGGGTATTAAAATTCGGAATACTATTTCCCTTTTCCCACTCGTTCACAGTTGACTTTCTTTTTAATCCTAGTAAGTCTGCAAGCTGTTGTTGAGTAAGATTGTTTTTTAACCGCAAAGATTGTAAATTTAACATTTGTACCTCCTTTCCTCGAAGTCCAAGTTATCGTCAGAACTGTTTCTTTGTGAGAGTGGAAACAGTTCCTCCACTGTTGTTTGTAGTGCTTGGGCTATCAGTTGGGCTGTATAAGCGTTTGGTATACGCTCACCATATTCATACCTTTGATATGCTAAAATTGAAATTTTGGCTTTTTCCGCAATCTCTGATTGTGTTAAGCCTTTTTCTTTGCGTTTAATTTTTAAAATTGTTGTTTTCATCACCTACCACCTCTTTTATTTGATATATCCAAATGGATATATATCATATTTATATACTAACATATCCATTTAGATATGTCAAGTCCTATTTTAAAAAATTTTAAGGAGGACTTTATGTGTCTAATCTCAGCGAAAGACTAATTGAACTACGTAATAAAAATAATTTACTCCAAAAAGATGTTGCTCAAGCAACTGATTTATCAATTGTTGGATATCAAAGATATGAATATGGAACACGTAAACCAACGTCTGATATTATCATTAAGTTATGCAATTATTTCAATGTTTCTGCCGATTATCTTCTTGGCTTATCCGACGACCCCACCCGACACTAATCCGCCCTTCGGGGCTTTTGTTTGTGTTCCATTCCCTCACCCATTCGCTATTACTTATTAGATTTTTCCTTGCATAATTTGTTATTTTGTGTTATTCTTTGTTTATAGAGTTAGTATTTTCAGAACTGTTTCTTTGTGAGAGTGGAAATAGTTCCTCCACTGTTGTTTGTAGTGCTTGGGCTATCAATATTGCTGTTGTAGTTTTAGGGTCTTGCACCCCTTTTTCTATTCTTTGATAGTTCCTTGTTGTTATATTAACTTTTTTTGCAAGTTCTTCTTGTGTGAAGTCATTTTTTTTTCGTGCATTTTTTAATTTAGTATTCACAATCACCTACCACCTTTTAATTTAACACGACGTTTTCGTCTTGTTATGTTATAATAATAACACGACGTTTTCGTCTTGTCAACTATTTTTTAAAAAAATTTTTAGGAGTTGATAAGATGGACTTTCAAACCCGTATTTTAGAATTAAAAAAAGAAAAAAACTTATTACAAAAAGATATTGCTAATGCATCAGGTGTAACTGTAAGAAATTATCAGCGTTATGAAAAAGGAGAACAACAGCCTACATTACCCGTATTATTAAAACTTGCCGACTATTTCAACGTTTCCCTTGATTATCTTGTCGGCAGAACCGACAACCCTGAAATCAATAAATAATCTATGATAAAATACCATTATGGTGTTGTTATACCAAATACTTCTGAAAGGTGGTGATTTTATGGCTATCTACCGTTGCCCTGATACTAATGAAAAGAACTGGGAAGAAAAATATAAAGTAAAACAAGGACAATACCTATGTGATAATTGCAATAAACCCCAAAATATTAAAACTTTTTTTGATTATTTAAAACCATGCAAGTACTGTGGCTGTGAATTTTTTTGGAGATAATCTATTGGCAGATTTATTCTGCCACTCCATTAATAAAATCATTAAGTTTATTAGCCGTTTCTTCTGTAATTTCTTTAACTCGAATCAATTCTTTTTCAGAAAGAAACATCTTATGAGTTTGTACAAATACTTCCATTTCACCATCGCAGCCGTCTTTTTTTATTTTCGAATTAAACCCAATAAAGTCAATATTTACTTTTTTCATTATCTCGCCTCCTCAATTTCATATGTGTATCTTTGTGTTTCCCTTGCATAATTTGTTATTTTATGTCATAATATTGTTTGTAAAGTTAGCTTTTAGTACACTTTATATCTTTGTAAGGAGGTTCCTTTTTTGTCGAATGAATTGTATAATGTTAAAGAGGTTCAAATTTTAAATAACACAGAAGATGTAAACAGTTGGTTAAAAACTAAAAAATGGATTTTAATAAGTACCTACACTATTTGTTATACAATAGAAACAGCCCCAAACAATTTAACGCAAATTTATACTCTTGGCAGAATTAAAGATTAGCTTTTCAATCTATTATTTTATAACCGCATAGTTATTAATATTATTTTTTGCGTAGCTTAAAGCCATACTTGCGACAGTAAGCTTTGGATTTTTAGAAATTAGAAATTTTATAATTTCTTTTCCCAAATCTTCTGTTTCTGCTGATAAATTTTCACTGAGTGTATTATTAAGTTCTAACTTTACATTATCCTCTTTATCTCTTTCCATTCCCTCGCCCCCTCACACTGTTCTTTAGATTTTTCCTTGCATAATTTGTTATTTTGTGTTATTCTTTGTTTATAGAGTTAGTATTTTCAGAACTGTTTCTTTGTGAGAGTGGAAACAGTTCCTCCACTGTTGTTTGCAAAAATTGAGATATCAATTGAGCAGTATAAACATTTGGTTCAACGTATCCAGATTCTATGTATTGATAATTTCTAATTGATATTCCAACCTTTTCTGCAATCTCTAATTGCGTTAATTTTTGTTGCTTTCTTATTTGTTTTAATAATTTTGTTTCCATCACCCGCCACCCTTTTATTTAACACGCAATTTATTGCTTGTTATGTCTATATATTAGCACGCAATTTATTGCTTGTCAATAGTTTTATTAAAAAATTTTATTAATTTTTTAAGGAGAATACTTATGGCAAATTTAAGCGAAAGATTGCAAGTTTTAAAAAAAGAAAAAAAACTATTACAAAAAGATATTGCAAAAAGTACAGGATTATCTTTGCGTGCATATCAGTATTATGAACGTGGGCAAAGTGATCCAACTTCAGCCGTATTAATTAAACTTGCCGACTATTTCAACGTTTCCCTTGATTATCTTGTCGGTCGTTCCGATGACCCCACCCGACACTAACCTCGCCCTTCGGGGCTTTTATATTTTATTCTCCGCTTGCGTTTATTGTTATTTTGTGTTACTCTTTACTTAGGTTAGCATTGTCAACTTCCTGTTCCAGCAGGCAGTCGATTGTGGTATTAAATAATTTCGCAAGTTGATAAAAATATTTAACAGATTTAGGTGTTTCAGTTTCAATATTCCTATATTGACGTACAGAGATATTTAAGTATTTTGCCACTTCATTTTGTTGCAAATTATTATTTTGACGAAATTTTTTTAATTTATTTTTTATTTTCACCGTCCCCTTTTTATATTAACCGGAAGATTTTCTTCCTGTTATGCTTTTAGTATACCGGAAGATTTTCTTCTTGTCAATAGTTTTTTTAAATTATTTTCAGGAGTGATTTTATGTCCGTATTTCATGAAAGATTAAAACTTTTAAGAAACACAAATAATATTATGCAAAAAGATTTGGCTAAAATGTTGAATGTATCAGATAGAGCATTTCGAAATTATGAAAGTGGAACAAGTGAACCTACCTATGATAATTTAATAATATTATGTAATAAATTTAATGTCTCCGCTGACTATTTACTTGGCTTATCCGATGACCCCACCCGACACTAACCTCGCCCTTCGGAACCTTTTTATTGCCTGTTCTTTTTTCTCCTATATATTTTATTTTTTATATGTACAAAATAATATAATTGTCATTATATGTACATACTATGTATTGACAATCAACACCCAATATGATAATATAAAAATTAAAAGGAGGCGTTATTATGGCAACTACAAGCATAACCATACGTATGGATGAAAACTTAAAAAAACAAGCTGAAATACTCTTTGATGAAATGGGTTTAAATATGACAACTGCTTTTACAATATTTACAAAAGCCGTTATCAGACAGCATAAGATTCCTTTTGAGATTACCGCCGACCCATTTTATAGTGAAATTAATCAAACTCATTTACAAAAAGCAATTACAGACCTTGAAAACGGCAAAGGTAACTTTCACGAATTAATAGAGGTTAGTAATAAATAAACTCTACAGTGCCGTTCACATTATGATAATTAACTTATCTTATACGTTTTATTGCAGAGCAGGTATAGTTTATTTACCTGCTTTATTTTTTGCATACATCACCAATAACCGAAAGAATTTTCTTATTTCTACCTCTCTATATTCTTTCATCTCTGCCTTATTCTGCTTTTTCACTTGTTTTTCTGCTGTTAATCCAATCCCATAGTATTTGAAGAATTAATGCATTCACTGAAACACCTTGTTTAGACGCTTCAAACTTAACTCTATTAAATAACTCTTTTGGAAGTCTAAATGTAAATCTAACCCTTTCATCTTTTGTCATATATTTGACGTCAACCCCTTTCTATATTTAATATACCACATAATATATCTGGTGTCAATATGGTGTTTGACATTTTTTTTTAAATATTTTATTATGTATGTATGTCAATATGACATCAAAGGAGTGATTATATATGTCTACAAATGATAAGTACACACGTGATGATGAAACTCGTTTTACTTTAAGAATAAACACAGAAATTCTTGATAAAGTAAAACAACAAGCTCAAAAAAGCAAACGTTCAACCGCAAAAGAAATTGAATTTATTCTTGAAAACTATTTTGAAAATAAGAATAAAGAATAAATAAAATAACATCTTTAACAGTTTGTCCCTTTCTGTCCGCCTCCTGTTGCAATCTTTTCCGCAATTCAACAGGAAGGCGAATTGTTTTTTGCTCTCTTACCATTTCCTTACCCTTTCTATATATTTTATTTTTTTTAAATTTTTTAATTTATTGTGGCATAATTTGTTGTTTTATGTTATAATGTTGTCTATAAATAAAAATAATTTTAAAGGAGATTTCTCAATGAAGCTTAAACACATTATTCCTATCACACTTATTTCAGCGGTTATGCTTTCCGGCTGTGGTTCTTCTGATGAAACTACAACCACTGAAGCCACAACTGAAACTACTACAATAACAGAAACAACAACTATAATCACAACAACTGAAACTACTACAACAGAACCTACTACTCAAAAGGCGGAAACAACAACCGAATCTGTTACAAAAATCAACCCCATAATTTCAAATTTACAGGAGATGGATATTAAAAGTGGAAGTGGCACTACATTTATTGGAAAATACCTTGTTGCCAAAATACCTGAAACTTCCTTCACAGATAATGACCTAATAGAATTTTATAATTATTGTAAAGAAAATAAGTCAAACTATTATTATATAATAATTGATTTTGGAAATGGTGAAGGCATTTGGTATGATTTCCAACTCTCAAAAAAGGAGCTTGAATTTGACAAAGAAGTCGGTAGTGGATATATACAACATAAAACATTAGGCTATTATACTGTAAACAGCAATAATACTATAAGCTATGAACCAGCAGAATAATGAAGTAGTTGTATAAGTAGTATAACTACTTTAAAATCAAAAACTCCCTTCGGGGAGTTTTCTTTTTACAAAACTCCATTTATAAAAACCTCATTTTTCAGTTTTTTCACCAATAACCGAAAGTATTTTCTTTCTTGTATCAATGGCATCTCTTTTTCCGTTAAGCACTTCACTGATATAAGATTCGCTCACTCCTATTTTTTCAGCAAGTTCAGATTGTTTCATTCCAATATCAAGAAGGCGTTTTTTAACCTCTATGCCAAAATTTTTACTTTCTGCAATTATCAATATTTACATACCCCCTTTAAATTTTGACAAATTTTTTAATACATATTTGCATTTTATTTTTTTTATGATACAATAATATTAAACTGTTAATTTCTTCACTAAAACAACAAAATGATTTATGCCAAATATATGAACGCCAATTCTATATTTTATAGCCCAACATCTTTTTGTATCTTTTAGTGAATTTCTTAACTTGATTATATTATAATTGAGTTATATCAATTTGTCAATAGGTAAAATTGATATTTTGCAATTTCATTTGGAGGTAATCTAATGTCCGTAAATGAACGAATTTTTAGTAAAATCAATGAATTAGGGTTAAAGTTCTCAGATGTCGCAGATAAAACTGGTATAGACCGTGCCAGTTTCACAAGATGGAAAAACGAGAAATATAAACCTTCTTTAGACGCTATTGTTGCATTATCTCAATTTTTTAACGTTTCCACAGATTGGCTTTTAACAGGTAAGTCCAATTCTTGCCATTTATCTCCTGATCAACAGGAACTCCTTGACCTCTACAACCAACTTGACCCAATAAAGCAAGCCGAATTTAAAGGCGAACTTAAAGGATATTTAAAGGCTATAAAAAATATTAAGCCTTAAATATTAACTCCTTTCGGGGAGTTTTTAAAATTAAACCTCCTAAATATTTTAGCAATCTTTCTAACACAACCTTTGCGTTTTTCGTGCATTTTGTTGACAAATTACGAAATTCTTGTTACTATATTTATTATAGAAAGGAGAATTAATATGGCAAACTTAAATATTCGTATTGACGATACACTTAAATCTCAAGCAGAAGTAATTTTTTCTGAACTTGGAATAAGTCTTTCAGCAGCAACCACGATGTTTTTAAAACAAGTTGTAAGATATAATGGTATTCCTTTTGAATTACGAGTTGACCCTTTTTATTCCGCTGAAAATATGTCTCGTTTACTTACTTCAAAAGAACGAATGGAACAAAACGGCGGAACTGTCCACGAATTAATTGAGGTGGATAATGATTAAACTATGGGACGATTTTGCCTGGGAAGATTATTTATATTGGCAGTCACAAGACCGAAAAACTCTAAAACGTATTAACCAATTATTACATGATATCGACCGTAATGGCAATACAGGTATTGGCAAACCAGAACCATTGAAAGGTAATTTTCAAGGTTATTGGAGTCGACGTATAGATGAATACAACCGACTTGTTTACCGCATTGTAGATAATAAAATTGAAATCCTGCAATGTCGTTCTCACTATAATAAATAGTTAATCTTGTTTTTCTTAAAACAGGCAACTTATGTTGTCTGTTCTTTTTTGCTTTTTTCGCTACACCTTTGTACCCTCAATAGCAGCTAGAATTTTTCTCTCATATCCTTAGCTTTTCTTTTGCCACTAAGTATCTAGCTTAAAAATCCTTCGCTCACTCCCAATTTTTCAGCCAGTTCAACTTGTTTCATTCCAATATCAAGAAGACATTTTTTAACCTCTATGCCAAAATTTTTACTTTCTGCAATTATCAATATTTACATACCCCCTTTAAATTTTGACAAATTTTTTAATACATATTTGCATTTTATTTTTTTTATGATACAATAATATTAAACTGTTAATTTCTTCACTAAAACAACAAAATGATTTATGCCAAATATATGAACGCCAATTCTATATTTTATAGCTTGTTATCTTTTTTTGCTGTTTTTAAGTGAATTTCTTAACTTGATTATATTATAATTGGTATTTTAACAAAAGTCAAGCTTTAATTTAGTAATTTACTAATTTTTTTCTAAGGAGGTCTATAATGGATAATATAATTGAAAGAATTTCATTATTGCTCTTACAAAATAATATGACTGCTAAAGAATTAACTCAGCTTTTAAAAATAAGTAAAACTGCTGTTTCAGAGTGGAAATCCGGAAAATTAAAACCCTCTACAGAAGCCTTAATTGGTATTTCACAAATTTTCAATGTGTCACTTGATTGGCTTTTAACAGGTAAGTCCCAAGCAAGTAATATATCCTTTTCTGGTTCAGTAACAGGAAGTAATACCGTAGTACAAGGAGGTAATTCAGCAAACATAACCGTACAAAATAATGATACTCCAAAGCAGGAAATATCAAAGCAAGCCACCGAACTTATAAAAATTTTTGAAGACCTGGATGCAAGGAGTCAAATGAAACTTTTTTCAACCGCACTCGAACTTGAATCTCAAAATTCAAAAAAATAAAAAATATGTCTTGTATCTTTTTGGTGTTTATTGTATAATTTTGTTATGTTTGCAATTTTAAAATAACTCAAAAGGAGGTAAAAACAATGTCTATTAAATCGCTGTTCTATGATATAAAAGAGTTCCTTAATTTAAAAAATAGTATAGCAGCAAAAACAGAGGAACTTGAAAAAATAAAATTAAGTATTAAACAAAATCAAGACAATATTGAACTAATTACAGCTGAAAAAAACAAGATAGAAAAAGAACGTAATAATGAAATCGAAAGAACTAAAACGGAAATAGAGAAAACTATAAATAATTACAAAGAAGAAACTGATAAATGTAAAACCTTGTATATTGAAGCTCAAAATTCATTAAATGAGATTAATGAAAAATTAGATACTCAAAATCAAAAATTTGAATCTCAAAAACGTACACTAAAATTAATTCGCTCATATCAGAATAAGTTGCTGGAAATAGTAGATAATTATTCTACCGTTGACGTACATATGTTAAATAAATTATCGGACAATGAAATTTCTCAATTAGATGAAATTTCTCCGTCTTTTGAACTTCCGTTACATTCATATGATGTAAAAACCCTTAGAACATTATCAAAAGAAAACAATAAACTTATTGAGAAAACATTGGTAAGATACGAAAAAAGATATACAACAAAATCTAATAAAGCAATTTATCAACTTATGGTACTTGCTTTGCGAGCGGAATTACAAAATATAATGCTTGGTATGAAATTTAATACTATTGATAAATGCAAAAACAGTTTTAATGAAATGATAATCAAATACCTGCATATAGCTTCTGATGGAAGTCAGCTTATCGCTCCTACTTTGACTACATTTATTTCAGAAATAAAAATATTATTTGAAAACAGTATAGATATTGAATATGAATATTATATAAAAAAGGAACAAGAAAGAGCAGAACAACAAGCATTAAAAGAACAAATGCGTCAAGAAGCTGAAGAACGCAAAGAACTTCAACGTCAACAAAAATTAGTGGAACAAGAAGAAAACAAATTCAAAGCAGAAATAGAAAATGCCAAAGAAAAGTTAAACAACTGCCAAGATAATGATTTATTGTTACAACTTCAGGAAAAAATAAAGCAACTTCAAGAACAATTAGAAACTGTTGAAACGAAAAAAGAAGAAATAATAAATTTACAGAATGGAAAAGCAGGTTATGTTTACATTATTAGTAATCTTGGTTCATTTGGAGAAAATCGCTTTAAAATAGGAATGACACGCCGAATGGACCCTATAGACCGTATTAATGAATTGGGAAGTGCTTCTGTTCCTTTTAAATTTGATGTACACAGCTTTATATTTTCTGAAAATGCTGTAGGATTAGAAAATTCATTACATTCTAATTTATCTGACAAACGTACAAATAAAGTTAATTTAAGAAAAGAATTTTTTGACATATCTATTGATGAATTAGAAAAATTGGTTCAAGAATTAGATCCAACAGCAGAATTTAATAAGACTATGTTAGCAACAGAATATAGACAAAGTATATCCTTACAGGAAAGTAAATAAAATTAATTGACAACTACCAATAAAAACTGTTATAATTAAATTAGGCAGTCTGTCTGCTTGGGTCGGTTTCCACTTCCAAGAGAAGATGTTGCTATGAGTACATATATTTTCATCACTTCTTTTATCTTTTGTTTTACTCATAGCAACAATAACAATCGGCACAAAAAATAACCACCTTTGCCTACTCGCTGGTGGTTATTTTTAATTAAAATACCCTGCGTTAAAAACCGCTCCTGCAAAACTGACTGCCCTTTAAAAAGTCAAATAATAGTTTTTTCTTTTATATCTCTGTTGGTTTTTACTTTTTATAATTTGATACATACTATAAACCTATAAACAAAAAATAAATTTAGGAGAATAAAAATGCCTGCATTATCAATTTTTTATGGAATAATTATAAGAATGTATAAAGAAATAGGAGGAAAGCATAATGTACCACATATTCACGCGGAATATTCCGGAGAAGAAGTTGTTGTTTCTTTAGAAGGAATAATATTAGAAGGTTCCATTCCCAAAAATAAGCAAAAACTTTTAGATGCTTGGATAGAAATTCACAGAGAAGATTTAGAAGCAAACTGGAAACTCTTGTCAGAAGGACAACAATTTTTTAGGATTGACCCTTTAAAATAAGGAGGTTTTTAAATGTTACAGCCTAAACTAATAAAAGTAGAACCCCTCTCAAATTATATGCTCAAATTATTTTATGATACAAATGAAATAAAAATATTTGACGTTAAACCTTATATAAATGGTGATTGGTATAACGAATTGAAGTCAGAGCAATATTTTAAGACTGTTCACTTAATATGTAATGGTATTGGCATAGAATGGGAAAATGGTCAAGATATTTCACCTCACGAATTGTATGAACTTAGTTTATCTGAAGAAGAAACAATATCAAAGATTTAATATAAATTTATTCAAACAAATTGACAGCCTAACAAAAATTAATATCATTAAACTGAGCAGTTAATCTGTGAGAAAACTGCTCCTGCGGAGCTGACTACCCTTTGTACCACTATAATAACATTTTTTAATCAAAAATCAAGTAATAGTTTTTATTTTTATAAAGCTGTTACTTTTTTTATAAAAAATTATTGTTTTAAACAGAAAATTCTGAATATATAATATTAAATTGAGGTGATAAAATGAATATAGCAATATATGCCCGAAAATCAAGGCTTTCAGAAAAAGGCGAAAGCATTCAAAATCAAATAAACGCTTGCAAAGCGTATATCAATATGCAGTACCCAAATGAGGACATAACAATATTTGAAGATGAGGGTTTTTCCGGAGGAAATACAGATAGGCCCCAATTTAATATACTTCAAAATCAAATAAAAAATAAAAAATTTGATGTGTTAATAAGTTATAAACTCGACCGTATAAGTCGAAATATAAACGATTTTTCAAGTTTTGTTGAAATGCTGGATTCACATAACTGCTCCTACATTTCATTGAAAGAACAATTCGATACATCAACTCCGATGGGCAGAGCAATGATGTATATACTTGCTGTGTTTGCCCAGCTTGAACGCGAAACTATTTCTGAAAGAATAGTAGATAATTTTACCGGCTTAGCGGCAACAGGACGATTTCTTGGAGCCATTCCTCCAGAGGGGTATGATAAAGTCAAAGTTGAATATACTGATAAAAATGGAGTTACAAAAAAATATAATGTCCTAAAAATAAATAAAGAAGAAAGTGAAAGAGTCAAATTTATTTTCAAAAAATACTTGCAATGGCAAAGTATAAGTAAACTACAAGGATATTGTATGCAAAACCGAATTACAAATAGAAATGGAAAAGAATATAAATGCGTTTCTATAAGACGCTTATTAACTCATCCTATATATATGGCTGCTGACAATTTATCTTATGAATACTTAAGTAATAAGGGTGTTAATATAGCTGTTCCAAAAGAAAAATTTGACGGAAAACACGGTATAAGCGTTTTACGAAGAACAAAACTTGCGTCAAACGCAACCTATTATACTGATTATAGTGAATGGGTTGTATCTGTGGGAGAACATGAACCTCTGATATCTTCAGAAGATTGGATAAAAACACAAAATATAATTGAATCACGAAAGTCGCTTACAATAAGACGACCCATAGGAAAAAAAGGGCTTTTATCAAGTCTTTTGATATGCAAAAAGTGCGGAAGCTATATGCGTCCGTCAAGTATAACTGGAAATCGTTTTTATTACTGTTGTGAGAAGAAAGAAGAATCACGAAGGACCTTATGCGATTTAAAAAACGCTCGTGGCGATAAGCTTGATAAAGAAATCATAGAATCATTAAAATCAATGCTATTTGACGAAAATAATCAAGTAACAGATTTTTATGTAATAAAAAAACAAACAAATCTTTTAGACTATGATTTGCAAAAACAATTAAATCAAATTGATAAAGCAATTAAAGAAAATGACTCTATCATAAAATCACTTGTTCACAAATTGGCTGTTACTGAAAACGAAACTCTCCTTACCTATATAAGCAATGAAATAGAAAATCTTGATAAAGATATGAAAACCTTAAAATTAAAAAAAATAAATATTATTGAAAAAATAAATTCTTGCGACACAAGATTTACAAATCTAAATATAGCCTTAAAAGCGGCGGAAAAAATAAGAAGCGGAGCCGTTGACATAGAAATCAAAACCCCCGAACAGCTTCTTGAAGTTCGAAATATTATCAAAGACCTTATTGAAAGAATAGAATATGACGGAGAAAAAGCCGAAATTTTCTTAAAAAAATTTTAAATAAAAAGTTCCGCTTCTTAACGTATGCTACTG
>CAOJPS010000055.1 GCA_948441255.1 uncultured Eubacteriaceae bacterium
ATCATTAAATTTTTCTTCAAGAAATTTTATTCCAAATAAAGCCTTTGCCTGTTTTCCTGTTGAATGATGTTCTTTGGCGTAAATTTTAAAGTTATTATTGGATTTACAAGGAAAACCTAAAACAATTCTTGTAAAAATTGTGGGACCTATATTTATTTTTTCAGCAAGATTATCATAATATTGATTAAGTTTTTCATATAGCTCTTTACTGTATATAAAATCTTTTTCTGATTCTGTAATTGAACAGAAATTTTCGATAAAATCAAAAACAATTTTTTCTTGATAGCTTTTAGCATCTTCTTTAACAACTTTTTCTTTTGAGGTTTTGTTTGATTCAAGATAATATCCGTATAAGCGCACAGGCAAATGAAAAAGCTTGTACATAATAAGGTGAGAATTTTGGAAAGCATTTTATATAATTATTAAAATTAATGCTTGTTAAATCAATATTTGTTATTATCATATTATTATCTTTTAAAGTGGAAGTTAAATTTTTAAAATCTGAGTCTCCGTAGTCAACAAATATAAAAGGAACATTATTTTTATAATAAATATCTTTTTGAATAGAAGAATTAACCCTGATTTTAGCGCCTTTTAAAATATTAACGAGTTTTTGCGTTTTTACGCTGCTTAGTTCTGAAATATCATTTATAACAATAGGCGAATACGAAGAAATACTATTGCGTAATAGGAAAACAGCAGAATTTTCAGATAAATTTAAAAGCTCGTTAGTATCAGAGATAACTATATTTTGATGACAAATAGTAGCTAAATAGTGAAGCAGGTTAAATTTATTTTCTTCATTAACTTTAATAATATAGGCTTTGGGAGAATTGTAATTAAAATTTATTTCATAGCATAAATTTAATATATTTTTTAAAGTGTTTATGTTTTTTGCGCATAAATATTCCATAATTCTGTCAAAATACTTTGCTGAAAGCAAATATTCAAAATTAAAGCATATACCGAAAGGCATAGGTGTATATATTTGTTTATAAGAAAAATTTTTCTTTTCAAATTTAATTTCAAAAAATTTATTCTCAATTTTAAAATATAAAGGTTTTTTGTTTGGAAAAAAGACTTTTTTAAATAATTCTTTTTTTGAAAAAAGTTTGCGAAATAACATATTATTTTTTTCATATTCATAAGGATTAAAGATAGCTTTAAATAAATCTTCTGTTAATACACCATAATTGTTTAGGAATACTGTATTATTCAATGTAAAAAAATTCATTCTGTTTAAATTGTTGTTTAATCCATAAGCAATAAAATAAGGTGTTAAAATATCAAAATATTGCATATCTTTAATTATTTCTCGATTTGCATTTATGCAGATAAGCTTATTTGTATCAGCGCTGATAAAAGATGGCTGAAAAAGATGTAATAAATTAATTTTATTTTTTAAAATAGAAATCAAAATTGGTTTAAATTTTGTTAATATGTAATAATTATTATAAATATTTATTATATTTAAGTTTATATAATTTATAAGTTCTGAATCATCGTTAATTTTTTTGATAATATTATATTCAAATGAGAAATAATATAAGTCATTATTAATAATTGTAAAATGAAATAAAATAGATTTAAAAATATAATCAATATTTGCTTCTGTGATTTGATTATTAATATTATATAAGAATGTTTCAAAATTATTTTTTATACATAATAAATCTTTTTGGTATTTTTTATCTTTCAAAAGCTTAAAACATTTGTTCGTATCTTTTTGGTGTTTTTCTATTTCTTTTATATATTCATAATTTTTTTCTACATAGATTTCGGAAAAATAATGCAAAGACAATAACCTCCCTTTTTAATAAAAAATAAAATAATGTATTGTTGAATTATAAAATATTTCTACAAAATTTGTCTTTATAATAACATTTAATTTTGTTATTGTAAAGATATTTTATATTGAAGGTTAAAAAACAATTAGGAAATTTAATATGTTTTTTATGAAGTAAAATTGAAAATGCAGGATTTTTTTATGATATAAATGCCTAAAATAGCTTTATTTAAAGGTATACGATATTATAGATTTTCATATTTTATTATTATAGAAGTATAGTTAATATTAAATTTTTACAGTTAAAAATAAAAAATTACAACCAGTTTAACATAAAGTATCAGTTTATTTTTTATAAAAATTTTATAGAGATGAAGTGCCATAACAAGACCCCGAATAAAAATTCACAAGCGCATACACAAATTAATAAATGATATGCGAATGTAAAAGTACGAAAAAATGTTTGTATATTATAAATATGAGTTATTTGGAGGAATGGTTATGGAAGAGCAAAATGTGACCTTTACGGCGAAAGAAGCCGCGAAATATTTAAAAATTTCTTATTGGCTTATAACACAGTTAGTTAAAAAAGGCGATATACCATATCACAGATGGGGAAGAAAGATATTTTTTAAAAAAGCTAATTTGGACAGGTTTATTGATGAACAGGAAAAAAACGCTTTAAGGATTTAATTTTAAAAATTAATAGTTTTGAGTAAAAAAGTCTTTTTGAAACGAAAATTTTGAGAAGGCTTTTTTTGCGTGATTTCAGAAAGGAGAATTTTTATGTCAGTAGGAAGTATTGAGAAAAGAGGAGAAAACAAATATCGTTTAACGGTTTCAGGAGGATTTGACTGCAACGGGAAAAGAATAAGGCATAGAAAATTAATAGAAGCGAAAAGCGAGAGGGAAGCTAAAAAACAGCTTGCCTTATTTGTGTCGGAAATAGAAAAAGGTGAATATACTGATACCAAAAAAATGACATTTAAGGAATTGTCGGAAAAATGGCACGAGGATTACGCCGTATATAATTTAGAAGCTAAAACTTTAAGAAGATATGAGGAATTATTGGAATTTAATATTCTGCCTGTAATAGGGCATATAAAGTTAGAGCAAATAAAACCTATGCGCCTGCTTGATTTATATACGGCAATGATAAAAGACGGAGCGAGAAGAGACGGCAAAACCGGAGGATACTCGGCTAAAACAATTCAGCACGTACATAGACTTATAAGGGCTATTTTTGAAAAGGCGGTTCAATGGCAGATTATTATGGTTAATCCGGCTTCTAAAATTCAGCCTCCCAAAGTGGAGAAAAAAGAAATCTCATTTTATGATGATAAACAGATTATTGAATTAATGAAGGCTGTTGAAAGAGAGCCGATAAGATATAAAACAATGGTTTTAACAGCGATTCACACAGGAATGCGAAGAGGTGAAATAATCGCTTTGGAGTGGAATGATGTTGACTTTGACAAAAAGCTTATTTCAATAAATAAATCAGCTGTATATGTATCCGGAAAAGGCAGAATTTTGAAAGGAACAAAAACAGTACGCTCACAAAGAATTATCGCTATGACAGATATTCTGAGAAACGCTCTTTTAGAATATAAAAAATGGCAGAAACAGAATAAAGAGGTTATGGGGGATAAATGGATTGAAAGCGACATTATATTTACGAGAGACAATGGAGAACCTCTCCACCCTGACACAATAACAAACTGGTTTGTTAAATTTATTAAGAGAAAAGGGCTTCCGCACATAACTTTTCACGGACTTAGACATACGGCGGCAAGTCTTATGGTAAGCTCAGGGGTTGATGTGGAAACAGTTTCCAGAATACTTGGTCACGCCACCTCGGCTACAACAAGTAACGTATATCTTCATTCGGCTCAGGCGGCAAGATTTGACGCTATGAATAAATTAAATGAAAGACTGAAATCTCCAGCGGAGAATTGAGCCTGTCTAAAATCTTTAGACAGGTTTTTATAGTAATTACATTTTAAAGGTTACAAAAAAATCATTTTACTTGCGCGAGCTGCAAATTGAATACCTTTTTGTTATAACTTAAGTGCAATTACTATAAATTATTTATATTTTATTACAGAATAAACTTATAAGTAAAGTAAATGCGCTAAGTGTAATACACTTGCATTTACTTGCGGTATTATCCTATATATATAATCTATTTAATATTATCATTAATAGTAATATATATTATCTTATATTGTAAATATATTATATATATTATAGTTTCTTGTAATATTTTAGTATTATATATATGTTTTGTTTGTAATATTTTAGTCTGGAGGGGAATTATATGACAAAAGAAGTTATAACTCTTAGAGTTGATAAAAAAGTGAAAAATCTTATAGACACAAAAGCACAGGAGCTTAATCTCAGCAGAACAGAGCTGATTGTTAACGCTGTTATTAATCAAGACGCTTGTTATGTTGATAAATTAAGGAATACAGTACGGGCTTTAATTAAGCTGAATAATGTAATTATTGAGAAAGAGAAAGAAAACAAAGGGTTTTATGATATAAAAGATATTAACGAGATTAAAGAGGGGGCAGCTGAAATATGGCGTACGTTAAGATAGTTAATAAGGATTATTCTGATTGGAGAGCGATTTATAATGTGATAAATTATATATTTCATTATAGTTATATTCCCTTAAAATATGTTGGAGGTTATGGAGTTTCATTTATTGAGGGAGATTATGCGGATGATATTATAGAACAATTTGAGGCTGTGAAAGTTATATATAAAAAAGAACGATTTAAATTGTTAAGGTATTTTATTATTACTTTTGCTCCATATGAAAATATTACTCCTATAGAAGCAAAGGAAATAGCTTGGGAGTTTATAAAATATTTTGAGGAGAATTATCAGGTGGTTTTTGCTGTGCATACAGATACGGATAATGTTCATGTACACATAGTTATGAATACCACAAATATATTTACGGGAAATAATTATAAAGACTTTTTTGAGATAGACAAGATAAATGAATTTTTGAATAATATTATGATAAATCGTAAAAATACGCAAAAGCAGAATCAATATTATTGTTATAGTAAATAATTTCAATTATATATTATTATAGTGTATAGCTCTGATATAGTCAGAGGTATGCGAAAGGTATATTTACTTTTTATTTGGAGGTGATTTTTAGTAACAGGGTATATTTTTATATTGATAATTTTGACTATAATAGGGGTTTATCCTTGAAAAAAGGGGTAAACCTTTTCTTTGTATATGCAAAAAATATACTTAGAAAAGCTGTTATAGTCAAAATTTTATGTGTTGAATTTTGGAGGTGATAAGATGTTTGAGAAAAAATATATCACGAGAGGGGTTAATGCCGAAATACCTCTCTGTTTACAGCTTTTGATGTGGGATATGATTAGCTATATGAAAGTTGAAAAACAGGATTATTTACAAGTGTTTGAGCTTAAAGGGATTAATGTTGACGGTAAGATATTTCAGAGGATTATTCATTCTCAGGAACAGCCTGAATATAAAAATACGGTGTTTGTTCCTATTGGAGATGGTAACGCCGTTGACAATAAAGTTTTTGTTATTGATGATGATATTTACCGCACAATGCTGCTTGCGGAGGAATATTAAAATTTAAAATACGGAGGAAATTATTATGTCAGAGATTATTGTTAAAAAGGAAGCTGATGAGGAAGAAATTATTACTTGTGTATGCTGCGGAAACAGGATTCCGGAAGAAGACTTGTGTATATTTAACGAAGAATGTTATTGTCAGGATTGCCTTGATGAAATATCTTTTGTCTGTGAGCATTGCGGTGATAGATGTGAAAATGAGGAAAATTACGGAGATGATAATACTGACGTTTGTCATTACTGTTATGAAAATTATTACACAAGGTGTGTTGAATGCGGAAGGGTTATACATTATGATTCATCAAGATATCTCAATGATGATTATGACGGGGACGAGCCTTATTGTGAGAGCTGTTATGAGAGAGAATCAAGCGTACGTTATGTTCATGATTATTCTTATAAGCCTGACCCTATATTCAGAGGAAACGGAAAAAGATATTTTGGCGTTGAGCTGGAAATAGACAACGGCGGTAAAGATGATGATAACGCCTGTGAGCTTCTTGATACCGCTAATAGAGATTGTGAGAATATTTATATTAAAACTGACAGCAGTCTTAGCGATGGTTTGGAGATAGTGACCCACCCTATGACTTTGGATTATCATTTAAACAGTATGCCGTGGGAAGATATTTGCAATATGGCTTTAAAGCTTGGATATATGAGCCATAAGACAAAAACATCAGGGTTACATATCCATATAAACCGCTCTGCTTTTGGCGATACGGCAGAAAAACAGGAAGAATGTATAGCCAGAATATTGTATTTCTTTGAGAATAACTGGTGCGAGCTGCTTAGATTTTCAAGAAGAACCGCCGCGCAGTTAAACAGGTGGGCGAAAAGATATGGCTGGAAAGAAACCCCAGCCGACGTTTTGTATGACGCTAAAAATAATTGTAGGGAAAGATATACCTGTGTCAATATTACAAATTACTCAACTATTGAGTTCAGAATTTTCAGAGGTACTTTAAAGTGTAATACTATATTAGCCACGTTACAGTTAGTTGACGCTATATGTAACGCGGCTGTTTCTATGTCTGATTCGGAAATGACAAATCTTGGCTGGAGTAACTTTGTTTTGGGTCTTGATATTAAGGAATATAAAGAACTTATAAGGTATTTGAAAGAACGCAGACTTTATGTAAACGAGCCTGTTAATGACAGTAATGAGGAAATGGGGGAGGAATAATATGTGTTGTTTGTTTGGTTTGGTTGATTATAAAAATTGCTTTACGATAAGACAAAAAGAGAAGCTTATAAGAGCTTTGTCGGTTGAGTGTGAGGAAAGAGGAACAGACGCGACAGGTGTCGCTTATGTTGAAAAAGGCGGTATAAAAATTTGTAAAAAGCCTTTACCAGCTCATAAAATTAAGTTTAAATTCAGAAGTAACCCTAAAATAATTATGGGGCATACGAGAATGACAACTCAGGGTGATGAGAAATTTAATTATAATAATCATCCGTTTTTATCTGAAAAGCTGAATTTCGCTTTGGCTCATAATGGGGTAATTTACAATGACAGGGATTTGAGAAAAAGTGAGAATTTGCCGAAAACGAAAATTGAAACTGATTCATTTATAGCTGTTCAGCTTATAGAACAAAAAGGAGCCCTTGACTTTAAAACCATAGCGAATATGGCTGAAAAAGTTTTGGGTTCTTTTTGTTTTACTATATTAAGCAAAGAAAATGAGTTTTATATAGTAAAAGGCGATAATCCTATGGCTGTTTATGATTTTGGTGGATTTTATATCTACGCTTCCACAAAGGAGATTTTGAATAAAGCGCTGATAAAGCTGGGGATTAAAATGCCTTATGATGAAATTAAACTGAGCTGTGGAGATATGCTTAAAATTGATGAGAGGGGAGAAATTGAAAAAGGGTCGTTTGACATAACTAATATTCTTTTGAAAGAATATCAATATTTGAGAGGGTATGGGTTTGGGGGTAGGGGATACTCTTTTTGTGGTATATGCGATGAATCCGTCTTTTAGAATGAGTATTATATGGGTATTGGTGATTACGCGAAAAATGTGGGTTTTTCTGAGGAAGATATAAATTCTTTACTTGATATGGGATATGATTTTTTCGATATTGAGGAATTGCTTTATGAGCCTGATATGATGGAATATTATTTAAATATTTTGGAAAAAGATAAATGCTTGTATTAGTTTTCATTTGATTTGTTAGTTAGGAAGTATCATCATAAGTTAATTTTGGTGATACTTTCTACACAACATATTTCTAAAGATAAAAATTACAAAAATGGACTTTCGTAGAATATCCAATTCTACGAAAACGAATTAATCAGTAAAATTCAACTTATTATATTATAAATTATAAGAATTATCAAACAATTTGTCAATATATTTTAAAAAAATGTTATAAAAATTTATAAATTTTCTAATATTTTTTGGTGAATAAATTTTATTCGCCGTCAAAAAAATAGTCAGAAAGGAGCTTGAAGAAGTGCCAAGAAGAGGTGAAAATATTTATAAAAGAAAAGATGGAAGATGGGAAGGACGTTATATTAAAGGTCATATTGACGGAAAAACGCAATATGGGTATATATATTCTAAAACATATAGAGATGTTAAAAATAAACTTATGGATATTGAAAAAACATTGAAAATACAAAGTAAAGAAAATTTTCAAATAAAATCAATTTCCGATAAAAAAATTTTAAAATCTGTTTCAATTGAATGGCTTGAGTCGTTAAAACCAAGCTTGAAAGAGTCAAGTATAATAAAATACAGAAATATACTTATGACTTATATTTTACCACATTTTGAGGAAAAAACTATTGATTCTATTTCAAGAGATGATATTATAAAATTCAGTAATGAATTATTGCTTTCTGGAGGAAGAAAAGGTACAGGGCTTGCGCCTAAAACTGTTATAAGTATTATGTTCGTAATAAAAAGTATATTTAAATATGCGTCAATTATTGGGGACTATGATATAACTCATATAAGTGAAGTCACAGTAAAGCAATCACAAAAGCAAATGCGTATTTTAAGTATGATGGAACAGAAAAATCTAAGCGATTATTTATTAAGTAATTTATCCCTGATAAATTTAGGAATAATAGTTTTTTTGTACACAGGAATACGCATAGGTGAGATATGCGCTCTGAAATGGGCAGATATCTCATTTGATGAACAATATATATTTGTTCATCAAACAATGCAGAGAATACAAATTTACGAGGAAAAAGAACAGAAAACAAAAATATTAATTTCCACACCTAAAAGTAATTGCTCTATAAGAAAGATACCTATACCCAACGTTATATTTGAATTTATTGTTTCAGCTAAATGTAAAAGTAATACATATTTTTTAACCGGTTACAAAGATGTTTATGTAGAACCGCGTACAATGCAGAATCATTTTAAAACTGTTATAAAAAACAGCGGAATTGAAAAGGCGAATTTTCACTCACTTCGCCACACTTTTTCCACTCGCTGTATTGAGCTGGGATTTGATGTTAAAAGTTTGAGTGAAATACTTGGACACACAAGTGTAAATATAACAATGGACAGATATGTTCACCCATCAATGGAATTAAAACAAAAAAATATGAATATGTTTTCAGAGCTATTCTCCGTCAAATAAGCCGTCAAAAAAACACAGTTTTCCTGTATTTTATGGGGAAATTGTGTTTTTTTCGTAGAATTGGATATTCTACGAAAATATACGGTTGAGAGATTATTATTGTGAATTCTATTATTAATAGAAAATATTTTATCATATTCTGGTGATTATATAAAAAGTATATTATAAAGTAATTTTAGAAGTGCTGTATAATTATGTTAAATTGTAATAAGGATTAATAGGGAAAATTTATTTATGAAAAAATTTTTTAGTTTGTTGATAGCAGAAAACATAAATGATGATAAGATAAGTATTTAATAAATAATATTTTTGGAGGCGAAACTAGTGTTTATAGTGATAGAAGGTGACAATGGTTCAGGAAAGACTACTATTGCAGAAAATATAATGAAATTGGGATATTTTTTTGTAACAGAGGATAATAAAGTTAAAGTTTTTGAAATAGAAGCAAAAAAACTAGCAAGGGGTAGTCAAAAACGATATGAGGCATTTCTTGCGTATAATAAACTTTGCGGAAGCTATAAAACAAAAATGAATCATATATTGCTAGTGCGTTATTGGATTAGTACTGTTTCTGCTGAATATGCAGATGGTTTATATACTTTTGAGAAGGCACTTAAAGAGGCAGAAGAAAAGGAACGTATTATGCCGTGTCCAGATTATGTTTTTAGGTTATATTGCAGTTATGAGGAACGTATTCAACGCATAAAAAAAAGGAATATGAAAATAGATAATTATTCTGATGATATTTCCAAAGAAAGAGACGAGAAATATAATAAGATCCTTAATGTACTTGAAAAAAGACTTAATTATATGTATACAATAGATGTAACAAATATAAGTCCTGAAAAAGTTATAGAAAAGATATTATTATTGATTGGAGATAAAGTATGAAAAGTTTTAAAGAATACATTAATTATAGTGCTGGACGTGCCTTGAGCGCAAATACAAAATTTAATTTGCTTATTTATGGAGTAAGAGATAATTCGGAATTATTTGATAAATATAGTTCTTCCTTTAAAGAGGAACATTATGCTTTTGATAATGGAAATTGGGGTATTGACAAAAAAAGAGCTACTCCTACAGAGATAATATTGCCAGGAGGGATTGTTTCAAAGCTTCATATCAGACCCAATTCACCAATACATCTTGAAGAGAGCGGCGGAAGTCTTTTGATATGTAAAGATAATAAAGAACTTTCAGAATTTAGATTTCTTCCCCGTCCAAATTTTTGGAAATATCAAACAATTAAAGGTATTTGTTCAAAACGTTATGCACAAATGTATGGACTAAATTGTTTAAATTTTAATATCTATTCAGGTTGTGAATTTCAGAATTGTGGAAAGGGGTGTAAGTTTTGCTCTGTTAATTCAACAGTAGATAAGAATAATCCAATTATAGTAAAGAAAGATCCAAAAGAACTTTCTGAGATATGTCAGTTAGCTACATATTATGATGATATAGATTACATAATTATTACAGGTGGTTCATATATAGACGGCAACAAAGAATTTGATAATCATATTGATGTTATTAAGGCAATAAAGAATCATTTGCCTTGGAATGGTCGTATTAAGGGAAATGTATCAATGATGCCTCCAAAAGATTCGAGCCGTCTTATTGAATTGTATGAAAATGGTGTTGATAATCCAAGTTTTAATATGGAAGTATGGCCTAAGAGTGCATTTGAAAAGTTTTGTCCTGGAAAAGCTCAATTTGTAGGATTTGATAAGATTATATCATCGTTAAAACAACTTGTAACATATTATGGTTCAGGTCAAGTGTGGTCGAATTTTGTTGCTGGTATTGTTTCTATTGAAGATATGAAAGCAGGGTTTCAATTTATGGCTGAAAATGGTATTGTTCCTGGTGCTAATATATATCATGCTGAGGTAAATTCTGCAATAGGTAAAAGTCTTGGTATTATTGATTATGATTATATAAAGGAATTATATTCTTATGCTACAGAATTATATATAAAATATAATTATAAACCATATTTTAATGCTTCTATACTTAGAAATAGTTTAGCTAATGAGTTTTATGAGGGATTATTATGAAAAAAAATTTTTTGTTCTGGCCAGGAAGAGGAAAATCTCAAAAGGTATTATCAAATTTTATTAAATTAATTGGAGAGGTTTATGAAGTTTCAGTTTTCCCGTTTGAATATGACATTGGTTCACAACCATTTACATTAGATTCCATTTGGTATAAATGGTTAAAAGAAAATAGATTTGATTGGTGGTGTGGGATAAGTCTTGGTGCGTCATTATTATACGTAATGTCGTCTTTATGTCAAGAAATAACTCCTGAACGAATAACAATGATTAATGCATTTAATTCTAGAAGTTTGCTTGCAAATGAAAAGGGATTTTCTATGGAAGGTCAATGGAATATTGATTTATCAAATTATACTTCCTATGTAAATAAATTTGAAGTAGTTATTTCTGTTTTTGATGAAAAAATACCTATGCACCATAGTATAGAAATTTTAAATAGTACTTTTTCTGAATTGAAGCGATTAATTTTTGTTGATAGTAATCATTGTATACAGAATGAAGTAGTAGAAAATGAACTTGCGAACTTGCTATTAGAGGAGACTTATGGAGGAAAAGATAATAGATTCAATAAGTATTGTCACATTTATCAGTAATAAAGAAAAATTTAATATGGAGATATTTAAATTTTATAATGATATTAGAAAATTTTGTGGATTTGCGGAGTTTATTATATTTTCAGATGTAGCATTATTTGATTCTGAGAAAATATATGGAGATAATATTTACGAAAAGGTTTGTCCTAATATGACTAAATATAAGAGAATATTATTATCACTTTCTATAGTTCGTTCAGATAAGATTTTGTTCTTAGATAATGATATTTCACCAGATAATAAAAACCTATATAATTTTTTAAAAGCATATAGAAATGAAAGTGATTTGTATTTTGGAAAAATAGGTGTAAATAATCCCCAAAATTTAATTGAAAAATTAATAAAAATAGATAAGAACATTTCACATAAGTTTACTAGACCTATACTTTGGAAATTTAAAATTGGCATTTCAGTTCCGGGACAAATTTTTATGATAAATAAAAACAGATTTGTAAAAGACTTAAACCATAGAGATACTGTTTTTGATGACCTTTTTATTGGTATCTGTGCAAAAGAAAATAAATATATTGTTCAAAGAAGTACTTTGATGTTAGGATATGAAAAAGCGTCCAATAATATTAGTATTTTATTGAGACAACGAATTCGTTGGGCTAAAGGTTATTATCAGACACTTTTATTTCATAGTAAAATAAAAGTTTTTCCATTAATTATTATACATGGTATAGCATATCATTTTACAATTATAATTATTGATATTTTATTATCCTTTTTAGTTATAAAATTTCCATTAATAAGTATTTTAATATGGCTGCTTTTTTGTTTATGTATTAGTAATTTTAAGTTTAAAGAACTGCCATTTTCTGCTTTATATATGATAATATTTTTTATGGTACATTTTATATGGTTTATAGCTTTGCTTGGAAATATAATAAAAGGCATTAAAGAAAATATACGCAAAAACGAGTAAAAATTTTATTATAAAAATATTAAAATAAAAATTTTACAGTAATAAATTGACAAAATATTAAAATAAAAACAGATAATTATTTATTAAAAAACAAAGGAATGGTTGAATTGGAAAATATAGTACAATATGAAGCAGAAAAGGGTTGTATTTATTTCAACTTAGATACTAGTACAATTATTAAAGCTGATTCGTCAATAGTAAATATCAGTATTCCAAATAAAATAAATGGACATAGTGTTACTTATATTGGTAATTATGCTTTTAAAGATTGTGAAAATTTAAAAAGCATAAATATACCAAACAGTGTTATCTCTATTGGAGAATATATTTTTGAAGGCTGTTGGAATTTAAGAAGTATGAACATGCCAGACAATGTTGTTTCTATTAAAAATCGTATTTTTCAACTGTGTAAAAACTTAGAAAGTATAAATATACCAGATAGTGTTACTTCAATTGGAAATGGTGCTTTTAAAGAGTGTATAAGCTTAAAAAGAGTAAATATACCAGACAGTATTACTTCTATTAGTAATTATACTTTTTGTGATTGTCGGAACTTAAAACAAATAACCATACCAGACAGTGTTACTTCTATTGGAAAATGCGCTTTTAAAAACTGTGAGAGACTAAAAAGAGTAAGTATACCAGATAGCGTTATATCTATTGAAAGTGATGCTTTTTCAAAAACAT
>CAOJPS010000056.1 GCA_948441255.1 uncultured Eubacteriaceae bacterium
TCTGTCTTTAAGTTTTGAATCTAAAAGGCTTTTGGTATTGGCTTTAAGAAAATCAACAGCAAAGTAAATTCCTTTTGTTTCTTTTCTGCCCTCCGCCTGCAAATCTCTTGGTTTTGCAGCGCCGCAGCACAAAACAACTGAATCGAAATCATTTATGAGTTTGGATACAGGATAGTTTTTTCCTACTTCAGTATTAAACTCAAAATTAATGCCTTCCTTTTGCAAAATGTCAATTCGTCTTTGAACTATTTTTTTGTCAAGTTTCATATTTGGAATGCCATACATAAGCAGTCCGCCTGCTCTGTCCGCTCGTTCAAAAACCGTAACAGTATGACCTTTTTGGTTGAGTATGTCGGCACACGCTAAACCTGCCGGACCTGAACCTACAACAGCAACTCTTTTTTGAGTTGATTTTTTTGGTATTCGAGGAAGAACTTTTCCATCTTCAAACATTTTATCTATTATGTGAACTTCAATATTTTTTACAGTGACTGCTGGTTCGTTCATACCAAGAGTGCAGGAACCTTCACACAACGCGGGACACACACGTCCTGTAAATTCAGGAAAATTACTTGTTTTTGAAAGACGTTTGTAGGCTTCCTCATATTTTCCTCTGTAAACCAAATCATTCCACTCAGGAATGTAATTTCCTAAAGGACAGCCGCCTTCAACTGGCTTTCCTGTATGGCAGAAAGGAACTCCGCAGTTCATACACCGTGCGCCTTGTTCTCTTAAAACGTTTATGTCAAAATGAGTATGAAACTCATTCCAATCCTTTATTCTTTCTTCTGGATTTCTGTCCTTTGGAAGTTTTCTGTCAAATTCCATAAATCCTGTCGGCTTACCCATTTACAGCACTCCTTTCACACGATTTTTTAGTTCCTATAATGACTTCAAAAGCCTCCATTTTGGCGTCTTCGTCAGACATACCTTTTTCGGAACATTTTTTTATTTCATTGACTGCTTTTTTATAATCGAAAGGAATAACTTTGACAAAATCTTTGATAGCTTCATCAAAATTATCGAGAATTTGTTTCGCTCTTGTACTTTTTGTGTATTTATAGTGGTTTTCAATCATTTCTTTTAGTTCTGAAATGTCTGTATTATCAGAAACATTTTCAATGGAAACAAGCTGTTTGTTGCATTTTGTTTCGAAGTTTCCGGTTGGATTATAAACGTATGCCACGCCTCCCGACATACCCGCGCCGAAATTTCTGCCGACAGAGCCTAAAACAACGACTCTCCCGCCTGTCATATATTCGCAGCCATGTCCGCCGACTCCTTCAACGACGGCTTTTATACCACTGTTTCGAACACAGAAACGTTCTCCGGCAAGTCCATTTATATAAGCTTCGCCTTTAATCGCTCCATAAAAAGCTACATTTCCTATAATAACATTTTCGTTCGATTTAAATTCAGCTTTTTCTGGAGGAACCACAATGATTTTTCCGCCGGAAAGCCCTTTTCCTATATAATCGTTTGAATCTCCGAAAAGACGCATAGTTATACCTTTCGCTAGAAAAGCGCCGAAACTTTGTCCAGCTGAACCTGAAAAATCAAGATTAATTGTATCTTCCTCAAGTCCGTTGCTGCCGTGTTTTTTAGCTATCTCTGAAGAAAGAATTGTTCCTGTTACACGATTGATATTTGTTATCGCCATACTTGCCATAACTTTTTTACCTTGGTTTATCGCTGGTTCGCAAAGTCTTACAAGGGCGTTGACGTCAAGAGTTTTTTCAAGTTCGTGATTTTGTTTGACATTGAAATATCTCTCTTTGTCATTTGTGCATATTTTAGTTTGATATAAAATACTTGTTAAATCTACAGTTTTTGCTTTCCAGTTATCAACTTTTTTAGGAGAAAGTTTCTCAACGTGACCAATCATTTCATCAATTGTTTTGACACCTATTTTTGACATCCATTCCCTTAAATCCTGAGCTATAAATCTCATAAAGTTTTCAACATATTCAGGTTTTCCTTTGAATTTTTTTCTGAGTTCGGGATTTTGTGTTGCTACACCTACTGGACAAGTGTCAAGGTTGCATACCCTCATCATTACACACCCCATAGTAATGAGAGGACCTGTCGCGAAGCCAAACTCTTCAGCTCCTAAAAGCGCCGCTATGGCAACATCACGTCCTGTGAGAAGTTTGCCGTCGGTTTCAATTACTACTCTGTTTCTAAGGTTATTCATAAGAAGCGCCTGATGTGTTTCAGCAACTCCAAGCTCCCACGGAAGTCCGGCGTGACGTACACTTGTACGGGGAGCGGCCCCTGTTCCTCCGTCATATCCGCTTATGAGTATGACGTCCGCCAATCCTTTTGCTACACCTACGGCAATAGTGCCGACTCCTGCTTCTGATACCAGTTTGACGCTTATTCTCGCGTTTCGGTTGGCGTTTTTAAGGTCACATATAAGCTGCGCTAAGTCCTCGATGGAATAAATATCGTGATGAGGGGGAGGGGAAATAAGGCTTACTCCAGGTGTTGAGTTTCTTGCTTTGGCAATCCACGGATAAACTTTTTTGCCTGGAAGGTGACCTCCTTCACCTGGTTTTGCTCCCTGTGCCATTTTAATTTGAATTTCAATGGCATTTTGAAGATAATGTATTGTAACGCCAAAACGTCCAGACGCCACTTGTTTAATTGCGGAACATCTTGAATCACCGTTTTTATCGGGAATAAATCTGTCTGGATTTTCTCCTCCTTCGCCGCTGTTGGATTTTCCTCCAAGTCTGTTCATAGCTATTGCCATACATTGATGTGCTTCAAGACTGATTGAGCCGTAGCTCATAGCGCCGGTTTTAAATCTTTTTACGATAGAATCAACAGATTCTACTTCATCAATATTAATAGGTTTATCCACGGTTCTTATATTGAGGAGTCCTCTTATATGACAAAGCTGCTCTGTTCGCTCGTTCATAAGAGCGGTATATTCTTTAAAGAGCTTATAATCTCCTGTTTGGCACGCTTTTTGGAGTTTATATATTGATTCTGGGTTAAAGAGATGATATTCTCCTCCTCTTCTCCATTTGTAATCTCCTCCGGGTTCAAGAGCGTTTTCTTTTGTAAGAATGTCAAATGCCTTTTCGTGGCGTATATTGGTTTCTTTTTGAATATCATTTTCAGAAAGCCCGCTAATTCTTGTGATAGTTCCTGTGAAATATTTTTCTACAATTTCCTCGGAAAGTCCAAGAGCCTCAAAAATCTGGGCTCCCTGATAGCTTTGAATTGTTGAAATACCCATTTTGGACATTATCTTAACAATGCCATTTGTGACAACATCAACGTAAATTTTCGATGCTTCTTCTTTTGAAACATTGATATAGTCTTTTTCTGACATATCTTTTAAAGTTTCATAAACAAGGTATGGATTTACAGCATTTACACCATATCCCAACAGCACCGCGAAGTGATGCACCTCTCTTGGCTCTCCTGTTTCAAGAACAATACTGACGTTCATTCTTGTGCCCTTTCTTATAAGGTGGTGATGTACTCCTGAAGATGCCAAGAGGGCAGGAACAGCGTATTTTTCTGAATTAACACCTTTATCTGAGAGAATAATAATGTTACAGCCGTTTTCTACAGCGATATCAACAGCTTTGAAAATATCATCCAATGCTTTAATCATACCGTCTTTTTCTTTAGCGTTGTAAAGTATTGGAATGGTGACAGAGTTAAAATCGTTTTCCTCAATACATTTTAATTTATCAAGCTGTTTATTTGTGAGTATTGGTGAATCACACTTTATTCTTCGGCAATTGGAGGATTCGGGTTTTAAAAGGTTTTTTTCTCCTCCAAGATATACAAGGGTGCTTGTAACGATTTTTTCTCTTATAGCATCGATTGGCGGGTTTGTAACCTGCGCGAAAAGCTGTTTAAAGTAATTATAGAGAAGCTGAGGTTTTTCTGACAAAACAGCTATGGGAGTATCTGTTCCCATTGCGGAAACAGGGTCGGTTTTTGTTTCGATAATACCTCTTAAAGTGGTATCAACATCTTCCCAGGTATAACCGAAAGCTTTTTGCCTTGTGAGCAGTGTTTCGTTTTCCTCAAAGTCATTTTCTCTGTTTACAAACATATTTTCAAGTTCTATAATTTGTTTTGTGACAAGTTCACCGTAAGGGTGTTTTAGTGTTTCATTTTTTATTTTCTCAACAAGTCCTCTCCAATTTAGGGATGGTGTTTTTGATTTTTTGACATTGTCAAGGTTTATAAGATTCTCATTAAGCCATTTTCTATAGGGATATTCTAAAACAACAGAGTTTTTAATTTCATCATCTTCAATGACACGTTTCTCTTTGGTATCTATAAGAAGCATTTTTCCTGGTTCGAGTCTGCCCTTTTTTATGATATTTTCTGTAGGAATATCCAGAACGCCGACTTCGGAGGAGAGTATTACCATATCATCTTTTGTTATATAATATCTTGCTGGCCTTAGTCCGTTTCTGTCAAGAGTCGCTCCTACTTGTATGCCATCTGTGAAGCCTATGGCGGCGGGACCGTCCCAAGGTTCCATCATACAGCTTGTATATTCGTAAAACGCTCGTTTATTATCTGACATAGCGGAGTCATTTTCCCAAGGTTCGGGAATGGCTGTCATAATTGCTTTTGGCAAAGAATATCCGGAGAGAACAAGCATATTGATAAAGTTATCAAGCATCGCTGAATCGCTTCCGTCTTCGTTTATTACGGGATATATTTTTTTTATATCTTCTCCAAAAGCGTCTGTTTCAAACATTTTTTCTCTGGCTTTAATCCAATTTACATTTCCTCTTATTGTGTTAATCTCACCGTTATGTATTATGTATCTGTTAGGATGTGCTCTTTCCCAGCTTGGAAATGTGTTTGTACTGAAACGTGAATGAACCATAGCTATAGCTGTCTGCACATCAAGGTCCATAAGGTCAAGATAAAATTTATTTACTTGTTCTGGGGTGAGCATACCTTTATATACAATGGTTTTTGACGACAAAGAAGCGAAATAAAAATAACTGTCTTTATCCTCTTTACAGCATCTTATAGATTCTTCCGCGCGCTTTAAAATAACGAAAAGCTTTCTTTCGAAATCATCAGCCGATTTTATATTGCCGGATTTTTCAATAAAAATTTGTACAATTCGGGGCATAGCCTCTTTGGCGCTTTTTCCTATGCATTTGGCATAGGTTGGAACTTCTCGTACTCCAAGAAAAAGTTGTCCTTCTTCTATGACTATTTTTTTTAATTTTTCCAAAGATCGGCTTCTTGTTTCAAAATCTGGAGATAAAAAAAGCATACCCACTCCGTACTCTCCTTCATTGGGTAGCTTAATGTCTTCGTTAACGCAAACTTTTTTCATAAACTTATGAGGAATCTGGATTAAAATTCCAGCTCCATCGCCTGTATCAGGCTCGCTTCCAACGCCGCCTCGGTGAGCTAGATTTTTTAAAATCTGAATGGCGTTGTCGATAATGCTGTGAGATTTCTTACCTTTTATATTGGCTAGAAGTCCTATGCCGCAGGCGTCATGTTCAAACTTAGGGTCATACAGACCTTGTTTTTTTGGTAAACCGTTGAAATTCACAATATCAATCCTCCTTTATTAAACCAAAGAAAACACTGTCAAATAAAAATTATTCTTATTTATAGTGAAAGAACTTGAATAACGGTAAAAAAATATTTTACGTCCGCTTGCGGCAAAAGTCAGTAAGCGAATTGTGAAGCACTTCGCAGACTTTTGAGTAAAATAAATTTTTTTACTTCTTTTTAAGTTCTTTCACTATATATAGTAAATCAACTTAAAAACAAACAAATTTAGCAACTAAAAATTCTTTTGCTCCTTTTCAATTTGATTGACTATAATATTTTTTTATCGGTGTTTCTCAATATTTACATAAATAATTCCCGGGAAATATATTTTACTATATAATTCAATAAAATGCAAGTATTTTTGAGAATATAATTCAAAAAAAGTCGAAATTTAATTTTTGGCAAAGTAAAAGGCTTGAAATAAAAACTGAAAAAATAGCTATAATATCAATTGTTATATTGATTTGTAAAAATGAGAAGCGATATTATGGGGAAAATAATATGATTTATTTTTGCAAGAGTATAATCTTATTCCTGCAATTTTTAAAGTCAAATCGCTGTTTATATGCTGGTTATAAAATTTAGACAAAGGATACAATAATTTTATTAAAAAAATTTTTTCAAAAGTATAATATTTTTTCCTCTTATTGACGATATAAATTATATCTGAAGTAAAGTATCGGTATGTTTGGGTTTTTGAACATTTGTTTTTTATTGTTTTATATAAACAGGACTACCGTGGTTTTGCTGGCTTTAGATTATGGGTTAAGGTTGCCAAGAGTATGTTTTTATGCTATACTGTCATCAAAGTAAGGTTAGTATAAAATGATTTTTATAGGGCATAGATTAACCTAATTTACGCCTGTACGAATAGCAGGTTAAGAGGTCAATGAAGCAGAAAGCCAATTGGCTTTAGATAATAGGCAGTTTACTTTTTCATATTCGGTATTTTGTAATATTTTTCATAAAAAATTATTATTTGGCTATTTATTGTTGTCATTTTTTTGTAGTAGCAAGAAAAAAGTATTTTATGAAAAGGCAGGTGTGTGCTATGAAAATTTCAAACATTTCTCAAATATATAAAACTTATGAAGCTAAACCCGCCGTTTCCGGCAAGAAAATAACAAACGGCGAAAAGAAAGATAAGCTTAACGTTTCGGATAAGGCAAGAGAATTTCAGTTCGCGTTAAAAGCTGCTTTGGCTTCACCGTCAATAAGAGAGGAAAAAGTTAATGATATTAAAAGCCGAATGGAAAATGATTCATATAATGTTTCCGCGGAGGATATTGCGAATAAAATTATAGATTACATCTAATATTAAATATTGACAAAGAAATTAATAAAAATTTAATTTGCAATTAAACGGTGTTTAGTATAAAATGGCAATTTAAAATTGTTTTTTGATTTATAGTGAGAATGTTTCAAATGGATTTATAAAAAAATAATTTTGCGAAAAAATGAGTTGATTTATTTTTGCGAAATGATTTTTATTCCGTTTTATTAAGGTGCTGTGGGGATAATTTATATTGAGGTGATTCTATTTGGCAGGTTTGATTGACAAACTTATTGAAACTCTTGACGAAATGAATGATTTATATGAAAAGCTTGTTGAAAGCGGAAAAGAAAAACGAGGAATCATCATTAAAAATGATATTGATTCCCTTCAGAAAATAAATGACAATGAAAATATTTTAATCGGAAAAACGCTCAAACTTGATAAAAAAAGGGAAGAGCTTTTTTCCGATATTGCTTTTGTTTTGAATAAAGACCAAAAGGATATGACTCTGTCAAAGCTGATTGAGTATATTGACAAACAGGCTGAAGCGGAAGATGTGAGAAAAGCTAAAGACAGAGCTGAAAATCTTATTAAGGAACTGAAAAAAACAAATGAGAATAACAGAATTTTAATAGAAGAATCTCTTAGTCAGGCGGAGTTTTCTATGAATCTTTTGAGAGGTTCGCTTAGCAGAAGACCTTATTACTGCGATACTATGGGAAACGAAATTCCTACAGACGAGAGGCTTTTTGATACAAAACAGTAGGTAAGGAGGATTTTTTTATGTCTTCAATGTCAAGCTACAGTATTGGTGTTAGTGGTTTGAGAAATGCCCAGTCGGGACTTTCTACAACCGGACACAATATGGCTAACTCAGGAGTTGAGGGATATACCCGTCAGGGAAATATTCAGCAGACTTCTTTTTATAAAACTCACTCACAAAGTAAGGTTGGACTTCTTCAAGTTGGTATGGGTACTGACTTGAGTGAGATAAGACAAATAAGAAACAAATTTTTCGACGCTGAATATAGGTCGGAGGCAAGCAAGTCAAATTTTTATGCAGCTAAATATGTGACAGGACAGGAAATTGAAAATATACTTGGAGAACTTGAAAGTCATTATGCCGCTCAAGATGTTATTGGCGATATTTGGGAAGCGTTAAACGAGCTTACAATTTATCCTGATGGAATAGAAACAAGAGGAATGTTAATTGATAACTGTATAACTCTTGTTAATAAAATGCAGGAGATTCAGAGCGACCTTTATAATTATCAGCTTAATTTAAATGGTCAGATTACTCAGACTGTTAGTAAAATAAATGATATAATTACAGAAATAGATGAATTAAACGATAAAATTGTGTATCATGAAATGAATGGAGACCACGCTAACGATTACCGTGACTCAAGAAATCGTCTTATTGATGAATTGAGTACATACATTGATATAACAGTAAAGGAAAACTCTAACGGACGTGCTGATATTTTGTCCGGCGGTCACGAACTTCTTGTAAACGGAGGAGTGAATAAGCTTGGTTTAAAGTATTCTTCGGCTGGTTATTCTTTTGTTGAGCCTGTGTTTACAAATTCGGAGAAAATCCTTGATTGGAATGAAGAAGCTACCTCTCTTTTCGGGGATTTAAGCAAACAGAATTTTAAAAGCGGTTCGGATAACTGTGCTGGGCTTTTAAAGGGTATGCTTTTATCAAGAGGGAATGTTATGGCAAATGTCAATACTCCTGATTCTCAGATTGATAACTTTTTAATTCCGAGAGTTGAAAAACAGTTTGACACAATTATGACAAGCATAGCTAATCTTTTGAATGACGCTTTCGCGAGCGGAAACACTGTTGACCTCACAGGCGGAAAAGGAGTCCCTATTTTTGTTAAAATCTATAATGGTGATGATTTTACAACATCAAATATCAGAGTAAACCCCATACTTTCGGATACAGGCGCGAGCGGATATAATTATCTTGCTTTATCAGCTTCGGGAGATGTTGGAGATACAACAGCTATTTTGGAGGTTATGAAAAAATGGGAGAATGGTGTTGAAGGGCTTGAAGATCAATTTGGAAAGGCTTCTCCAGTTAATAATTATTATCGTTCTGTTATAGATGAGCTTTCAATAGAACTTGATGAGGCAGAATCTTATTATGATGAGCATAACGGTCTTTTGGTTGCTGTTGACAATAAACGTCAAACCCTTTCAGGAGTTTCACTTGATGAGGAACTTTCATATATGCTTAAATATCAGTACGCTTATCAGGCGTCCTCAAAATTTATAAATATAATAGATTCTATGGTTGATAAGGTTGTAAATAATATGGGAGTCGTGGGACGATAACGACTGCAAGGGAGGTTTTAAAAAATGAATTCGGCGTTTTTTGAGTTTAATGTTGCTACAAGTGCTTTGTTTACGGCTAAAAACGGGCTTTCTGTTACATCTAACAATATAGCAAACTCGGCTACTAAAGGTTATTCAAGACAAGTGGCGCTTCAGAGAGCTTCTGAACCGCTTCCGGGAGTTTGTGGAAAAGGTATGGTTGGAACAGGAAGCGAAGTTTATGGCGTCGGTCAGATAAGGGATTTTTATCTTGATAAAAAATATTGGGAACAAAACGCTACTTTGGGCGAATATGATATGAAAAATGACCAGCTTGAACTTATTGAAACTGTTTTCAGCGAGCTTTCTTCTATGGGTGTTAATTCAACAGTAAACAGCTTTTTTAACAGTGTGAGCAGTTTGACTTTTAGTTCGGGAGATGCTACTTATAGAACAAATGTTGTAAATTTGGCCTCAATATTTGTTGATAATATAAATTCCTATGCTGTGTCTTTGCAGAATCAACAGAGAGATTTGAATGATGAGGTTAATGCTCTTGTCAAAAAAATAAATTCGATAGGTGACCAAGTGGTTGCTTTGAATAAACAAATATTTTCTTATGAACTTGACGGAAGTCACGCGAATGACTTGCGTGACCAGCGTGCTTTGCTGCTTGATGAACTTTCTAAATATGTTAATACGGAAGTAAAAATAGTTGATACAGAATATGGAGAAAAGCTTAGTGTGCTTATAAACGGTCAATCTCTTGTTAATCATTTTGACAACAGCAAGCTTGAATGCGTGGCTCGAAAACCTGATGAAAAACTTGATGATAATGACGCTGAGGGGCTATATGATATAAAATGGTCTTCGGGAAATAATTTTAGTACAAAGGGGCTTTCGGGAGAACTTAAGGGGCTTCTTGACATAAGGGATGGAAATGTTATAACAGCGGATAATCCTGGTGAAACTCTTAAAGATGGAGTGCAAAATTATAAGGGAATACCTTATTATGTTGATAGACTGAATATTCTTGTCAGAACAATTTCGAGAGTTTTTAATGAGGGAAAAACTCTCGACGGTGAAGACATAAAAGGAATTGACGGACATATAAATGGCTATGACGCTGATGGAAATAAAGGAAACCTTTTCTTTACCTATAGAGACGCTGAAACAGGCAAAACGGTGGAAGATACAGAACTTGATTATTCAAAAATTGACGCTTTTAATTTCTCATTGTCTGACCTTTTGACAGCGGATACATCAAAACTTGCCGCTTCAACGTCGCCTGAAACGGGAGAAAAAAGTAATAATGAAATTATTATTCAATTTACGTCTATTAGAAATAATGGCTCTATTTTTAAAGAAGGAAATGTTTTTGATTTTATAAATGGTACTTCTTCGGATTTGGCAATAGATAGGAAACAAGCGGAGAACTTTGATGATTTTTATACAGAAATGACAGAATCGACAAACAATCAAAGAATTTCTGTATCGGGAGTAAGCCTAAATGAAGAACTTACCAATATGATTAAATTTCAACAGCTTTATGTGGCTTCCGCTAAACTTATGCAGAGTATCAGCAAAATTTATGATACTACAATAAATGGCTTAGGTGTGTAATAAAGGAGGATTTATATGAGAATTACAAATATGATGATGTCGAATTCGATGTTATCAAGAATAAATAATAATATGGCGGCGCTGGATAAGTATTATATTCAAATGGCGTCGGGCAAGAAAATACAAAAACCTTCTGAAGACCCAATAGTAGCCAGCCGTGCTTTGAAACTGAGAAATACTGTGGCGTCAACGGAACAGTTTAAATCCAACAGTCAGCAAGGTCTTTCGTGGATGGAATTGACTGAATCAGCTTTTTCAAATGTAACATCAATTCTTACAACAATGAGTGAACTTTGTGTTCAGGGAGCAAGTGACCAGTATAAAGAAGACGACAGAAAGAAAATAATGAATGAGATTAATTCTCTTGTGACGCAGGTTGAAACTGAAATAAATTCAACATATATGGGAAGATATGTTTTTTCGGGATATAAAACAGATACGCCGCCTATAATAAAAGATGAAGCTACAGGAAAAAATATTTTAAATCCTGAAATTTATAACAAAGACGTTAATAAACTTCTTGAAGCTGTAAAAGAGGGTGTTGTTAAAACCGTAAATGGTTTAACAGAGAAAATAGCTGATTTGAATGGACAAATTGCCGCGGCAGCTGGTGATACAAGCGACCTTGAGGCTCAAAAAGATGCTCTTGTTAAGCAACTTAATTCTACACTTAGGGCGGACGGTATGGAAGTTGTTTCTATCGCGGATAAAGTGTATCTTCAAACAAAGCTGCCGCTGGATCCTGGCGATTCCGGTTCTGGAACAGGGTCGGGAACAATGTTTGAGGCGATTTTAATTGTTGATGGAACAACATCATATCCGCTTGACGCTAAAATAAATGAAAAAGGCGATGGAATTGAGTTTACTATAAATAATAAGGTTGTTGATGTTATAATCCCAAGTGAAGACATTAGTAAAGCCTATGATGGAGATCGTATAAAGCTTGAGGTTGGTGTTAATAATTATATAGATATAAATTCCGTAGCGCCGGAGGTTTATACTCAAGAGATGTATGATGAGCTACATTATTTTGAAAAAGTATTTGATTATATGAATGGAACTCTTTCCAAAGAAGATACGGAAATTTATTTTAGTGGAAAGGCATATTCTGAATTGTCTGACTCAGAGGTAGCTTCTTTTGATAAAGGTCTTCGCTCGGATTTTGAATCTATGATTTCAAAAATTAACAGTTTTAATGCTTCTATTACAGAACAGCAGACAAATCTTGGTACAAGGATGAGCAGGCTTAATCTTATTCAAGACAGACTTGATGATGATAAAGTGAATTATAAATCGCTTATGTCTAAAAACGAGGACGTAAATTATGCGGATGTGGCAATGAACTTAAATGTGGCGAACGCTACGTATACGGCGGCGCTGAAGACGGGTATGTCAATAACACAGCTTACACTTGCGGATTTCTTATAATAAAAAGGTGGTTATACTATGGTTATTGAAACAAAGAATTTCGGCGATGTTGAGGTTGATGAAAAAAATATATATGAATTTGAATATGGACTTCCGGGATTTGAAGATTTGAGAAAGTTTACAATAATTACAGATGACAGTGGTGAGAAAGAAGCGCCGTTTTGCTGGCTGCAATCTTTGGAAAGTCCTGAAATATCTTTCATAATGATGGATGTGTATAGCATAGTTCCTGATTATAATCCTCTTGTCTATGATGACGATTTGGAATCTATAGGAGAAATTGAGGGCGATAATCTTTTGATATATAATATAGTCGTGATTCCTCAAATAGTTTCTAAAATGTCCGTTAATTTGAAAGCGCCTGTTGTGATTAATTTAACCACCAAAAAGGGCAGACAGGTGATAGTTAAAAATGATGATTATCAAATAAAATATTATTTTTATGAAGAATTGAAGAAAAAAAATGGAGGTGAATAGAAATGCTTGCCCTTACAAGAAAAAAAGGCAGTTCAATAATGATTGGCGGCGATATAGAAATTACGGTTCTTGGTATTCAGGGTGAACAGGTAAAGCTTGGAATTGTCGCTCCAAAAAACATTTCTGTTCATCGAAAAGAAATATTTGAGCAAATACAAAAGGAGAACGCTGAAGCTGTTCAGAATTCTAATGTAGATTTACAAAGTTTATTTTAATTTTCCTCATATATATTGAGAGGGGTGTGAAAAGGTTTTTTCACACCCCTCTCAGCGTGTCGGCAAAGTTGATGACGCTTTTCACGGAAGTTTTAATTTTAAAAAATTATTTTTAACGTGAGTTCGATGAAAAATTATAACTAATGGAACCTTTTTCTATCGCAAAGGCTGGTCGCAAAGTTGCGCTTTGCTGCTCGCCTGTGCAGCCCAGGATTCCAAACCTCCAAAAATACTCCCCACGCGTTAAAAACCTTGAGGTTTCACCCTGGCTGTATGGGCGAGCAACAAAATCTTTGAT
>CAOJPS010000057.1 GCA_948441255.1 uncultured Eubacteriaceae bacterium
AGAGAGAATAAAGGAACAGTATGATTATACACAGGATAAAACTCCGGAAGTATACACTAAAGAATTAGAAAATGCTTTATATCACAAAAAAGACTATTCTACTATATTTTATATTAATGGTGAACGCAGGCATTTATATTGTATTGATTTGCCTTATTCGGAATGGTTTCTCGTGACTGTTATGCCTTATGGTGCTATTAATGAAACTGTAAGTGATATGAGTGACCAAGTTATGTATTCGGTATTTGGAATGTGCGGAATTATTTTGTTTATATTATTTGTTGTTTTTATTATTTACTTTTTTATAAGCAGGCATCAGATAATTGAATTAGAAAAAGCGAGATATAATGCCATATGCGCCACTAAAGCTAAAAGTGAGTTTCTTTCAAATATGAGTCATGATATACGTACTCCAATGAACGCTATTGTAGGTATGACAGCTATTGCTATAGCAAATATTGATGACAAAAAACAAATTCAGCATTGTCTTAAAAATATTTCTTTGTCAAGTAAACATTTGCTTGGTTTGATTAATGATGTGCTTGATATGTCAAAAATTGAAAGCGGAAAAATGACATTAAATATGGACCAAGTTTCTCTAAGAGAGATTATTGACAGTATTGTTAATATTGTTCAGCCTCAGATTAAGGCGAAAAAGCAGAAATTTGATGTATTTATTCACGATATAAGCACGGAGGAAGTATATTGTGACGGTGTTCGCTTGAATCAAGTTCTTCTTAATTTTTTATCTAATGCTGTTAAGTTTACTCCAGAGGGGGGTTCTATACACGTTTCTTTGCATGAGGAAGATTCTCCTATGGGAAATGATTACATAAGGGTTCATTTACGTGTGAAAGATACTGGCATAGGTATGTCTAAAGAATTTAAAGAGAAGGTTTTTGAGTCTTTTGCTCGTGAAGACAGACTTCGTGTTCACAAAACAGAGGGCGCTGGTTTGGGTATGGCTATTACAAAATATATTATTGACACTATGGGGGGAACTATTTCAGTTGATAGCAGACCTGGTGAGGGAACAGAATTTCACGTTGTATTAGACCTTGAGAAAGCACTTGTGCGCGAAGATGATATGATTCTTCCAAAATGGAATATGCTTGTTGTGGACGATGATGAGCAGTTATGTCAAAGCGCTATTTCATCACTGAAAGAAATTGGTATAGACGCTGAATGGACGCTTGATGGGGAAACCGCTTTAAAAATGGTGGCTGAAAGGCATAAGAAGCATAACGATTATCATATTATACTTTTGGATTGGAAACTTCCAGGAATTGACGGCATTGAAACAGCACGCCGTATTCAGACGCAAATGGATAAGGATATTCCTATTATTTTGATTTCAGCATATGACTGGGGTGAAATTGAAAATGACGCTAAAGAAGCGGGGATTAGCGGATTTATTTCAAAACCGTTGTTTAAATCAACTCTTTTTTATGGACTTAAACAATTTGCTGAAAGTGATGATACCGTTGAACATAAAATTGATGACGCTGATTTTAATTTTGAGGGCAGACATATTCTTTTGGCTGAAGATAATGATTTGAATTGGGAAATTGCTGAGGCACTGTTGTCTGAATTGGGTTTGGAGCTTGAAAGAGCCGAAAATGGTCAGATTTGTGTGGAGAAGTTTAAACAGTCTGAAGTTGATTTTTATGACGCTATTCTTATGGATATTCGTATGCCAGTGATGACAGGTTACGAGGCTTCGGAGGCTATTAGAGCGCTTAATCGTCCTGATTCTGATATACCTATTATAGCGATGACGGCAGACGCTTTTTCTGATGATATAAAAAAATGTCTTGAATATGGAATGAATGCTCATATTGCTAAGCCAATTGATGTCTCTGAAGTAATACGTAATCTTGAAAAATATATTAAGAATAAATAAATGTTAAGTAAATTGATTTTATTAAACAAGGAGGAAAATAAATGAGTCTTATGGAGGAACTTAAAGATTTGGGTGTTGATATTGATGGTGGATTGAAAAGGTTTATGAATAATTCTTCTTTATATGAAAGAATGCTTAAAAAACTTGTTTCCACTGTTGATGGCTTGGACGTTATGTCATCGTTAAAGTCGGGAGATATTAACACGGCAATAGAAAACGCTCATACGTTAAAGGGAGTAATGGGAAATCTTTCGGTAACTCCTTTGTATGAAGCATATACAAAAATAGTTGATTTGCTTAGAAAAAACAATTCGGAGGAGGCTGAAGAGATACTTGAAAAAGCTCTTCCTATTCAGAAAAATATTCTTGACTGTATAGATAAAAACTAATATTAATTTTTATTTTGTGAAAAATTATTGTTTTTATGATAGGGTGTTATTTATAGTAAATCAACTTAAAAATGAAACAATTCAACGGCTGAAAGTTATTTTTGCTCTGATTATCGCTGATTAACATAGACTTTTTACTATATCTTCTGCTGTTTGTACTGCGAAAACGATTTTAACGTCATTTTGTCTTTTTTTAGTTGATTGACCACAAAATATTATTTGAATGTAAATACTATTTTTGAAAGAAAAATGTATGACAACTTTTTAGCTGTTGTGCAAATAATATGAATATTGATAGAGGTGATACAAAAATGTCTGAAAAAGACGCTATTTTGATTGTTGATGATATGGAAATCAACAGAGTTCTCCTTGCGGAAGGTTTTGGCGATAAGTTTGATATATTTGAAGCGTCAAACGGTTTGCAGGCTCTTGAAATTATCAATAACAATAAGAATATTATTGCTGTTTTTCTTGATTTACTTATGCCTGAAATGAATGGTATAGAGGTACTTCGGGAAATGAATAGGAACGGTAAAATTGTTCGTATTCCTGTTTTTATAATTACAGCTTCGGATAGTGAAAAAATGCTTATGGACGCTTATGAGCTTGGAGCTGTCGATATTATTACAAAACCTTTTATGATGAATTTTATAAGATGTCGTATAGGGAATGTTATTGAACTTTACAAGCACAGAAATGATTTGGCAAATATTGTAAATGAGCAGGTTAATCGTATTAATAATATGAATCAGTCTATGGTTGAAACTCTTGCGACTCTTATAGAATTTAGAGATTGTGAGACAGGTGAACACGTTAAAAATATCGCTGGTTTGACAGAAGTTATTATGACTGCTGTGAGCGATATGTATCCTGAACACTATCTCCCTAAACCAGAGATTGATAAAATTGTAAACTCTGCTATCCTTCACGATGTTGGTAAAATAGCTATTCCAGACGGAATACTTAATAAACCAGGGAGACTTACGAATGAGGAATTTGAAATTATGAAACAGCATACTGTTAAAGGCTGTGAAATTCTTAATAAGATTCCTAATATTATGGACGAGGGTATTTATACATATAGTTATGATATTTGCAGACATCATCATGAAAGATGGGACGGAAGAGGTTATCCTGACGGATTAAAAGGTGATGAGATTTCTATTTGGGCCCAGGTTGTTGCTGTTGCTGATGTTTATGATGCCTTGACTTCTCCAAGGGTGTATAAAGCGGCGTTTGACCACGATAAGGCGGTTGATATGATTTTTAACGGGGAATGTGGAACTTTTAATCCTAAAATTCTTAAAGCATTCAAGGCTTCTATTGATAAGGTTAAAGATAAAAAATCAAATTAATTTATAATAATATTTGGTGTAAAGGAGCAGATATGTGTATGGACAACAGAAGGAGGATTTTAATAGTAGACGATTCTGATATTGACCGAGAGATACTGAAAAATATGCTATGCGGAGAGTTTGAGGTTATTGAGGCGGATAATGGTTATTCTGGACTTGAGATTATTTTAAAAAGAAGTTCTAAAATTGACGCTATTTTATTGGATATTTTTATGCCAGTTATAAGCGGTTTTGATATTTTAAAAATTATAAGCAATAATAAAATAGCGAATATTCCTCTTATACTAATTACGGCGGAAGCTACTAAAGAAAATGTTAAAAGAGCGGCTCAATATAATGTAGTTGACTTTATAAGTAAACCATTTGACCCGAAATTTATTTTGAAACGGTTAAGAGAGATTTTCAGTGAATATGAAAGTGATGAACATAGGTCGGATTTGGAACATATAAGTTTTGCTATAAATAACTATATTGAAAAACTTATGGAAATTTATAAAACATATCTTAAAAATAAAGATATTAATGATGAAAGAGACGTTCGTGTTTCGGAACTTATGAGTATTCTTCTGAAAAAGTATATGGAAATTAATAAAGATTCGAAACTTGATGATTTACGTATTGACTGTATAAGTCGAGCGGCTTACTTTCACGATATTGGTAAAATGGTTATACCTGATGAATTTTTTAAACGGCCAGAGCAAGTCAATAACTCCGTTTATGAAAGTCATACTACTTGTGGAGCTGCCATTGTCGGACTTAATACTTTGCCAGATTGTCAGTATTTTGTGCAGATTTGCAGTGATATTTGTATGCAGCATCACGAAAGGTTTGACGGAAAGGGTTTTCCACGCGGGCTTAAAGGCGATGATATTTCTTTTTATGCTCAGCTTTGCAGGCTTATGATAGATTTTGATGATATGCTTATTAAGAAGCATACGGAAAATAAAGAAAGTTTTGATTTTATTATAGGCGACTTGATTATTGACTCGGGTATTTATAGTCCCGAACTTATTAATTTACTGAAAAGCTGTAAAGTGGGAATAATTACATATTATAGAAAAAAGTTGAACAAAAAATTGATATAGCTATTTAGATAATGAAACACTGATTAATTCAAAAATAATTTGAAATTAATCAGTGTTTTGTCAGATTTATGTATTTTAATTTTATTTGAGAAGTTATGCATATTTGTAATAATTTTTAATTTTCTGCATTTAATACTAAAGAAGTGTTTGTTAATATTAAACATTGGAGGGTATAAAATGCGTTTTTTGGAGGTATTTCTTATCGCTTTAGGTCTTGCTATGGACGCTTTTGCTGTTTCAATTTCAAATGGTATTGTTATTAAAAAGGTAAACTTTAAAAGCGCCTTTAAATTTGGCTTGTTTTTTGGAATTTTTCAATTTATTATGCCTATTGCTGGTTGGTTATGCGCTAAAAATTTTAGGGAAGTTATTGAAAGTTTTGACCATTGGATTGCTTTTATTCTTTTATTTTTAATTGGAGGAAAAATGTTTATTGATTCTTTTAAAAATGAAGAAAATATTTTTAAAAGTGATGAGAATATTCTTTCTTTTTATAATATGATTGTTCTGGCAATTGCTACGAGTATTGACGCTTTGGCTGTTGGAGTGAGCTTTGCCTTTTTGGGAGGAGGCGATGGTGATTTAAATATTTTTAAGGCGTCATTTATTATTGGTCTAATTGCTTTTATTCTTTCTTATTGCGGAGTTTATCTTGGAAAAAAAATAGGAAATATTATCAGCAGCAATGCCGAGAAAATAGGCGGTATTATTCTTATTGGAATAGGAGTTAAAATTCTTATTGAACATTTACAGTGAAAGAACTTAAAAAGAAGTAAAAAAATTTATTTTACTCAAAAGTCTGCGAAGTGTTTCACAATTCGCTTACCGACTTTTGCCGCAAGCGGACGTAAAATATTTTTTTACCGTTATTCAAGTTCTTTCACTATATATAATTTTTGAGTTAAGGAAATATTTTTAGAGGTTTGGGCGGCACATATTGAAAAAAACTGACTGAAAATTTTAAATCGTCTGCGGCGAATACAAAAATTTACTTGTGTGAATAACAGAACATTTATTCTTGACAAAACAGGAGATTGTAATATAATCTATTAAATAGAGTTATTTTTTTGGAGGTGTCTGTTTTGGAAGACAAGGATAAAATGTCCTATGATAATGAAAGTATTACTTCTCTTAAAGGAGCGGACAGGGTTAGACTTAGGCCTTCTGTTATTTTCGGTTCGGACGGACTTGAAGGGTGTCAGCATTCTGTTTTTGAAATACTCTCAAATTCAATTGATGAAGCCAGAGAGGGTTTTGGAAATAAAATTGAAATTATAAGACACAGTGATTTGTCTATTACAATTAAAGATTATGGCAGGGGTATTCCTGTTGATTATAACCAGAAAGAGGAGAGATATAACTGGGAACTCCTTTTTTGTGAACTTTATGCCGGAGGAAAGTATTTGAATAACTCTGGCGAGAATTATGAGTTTAGTCTTGGGCTTAACGGATTGGGGCTTTGTTCAACTCAATATAGTTCTGAGTTTATGAAAGTTGTCGTTGTTCGAGATGGTTTTAAATATATGGTTAATTTTGAGAAAGGTGAGAATGTTGGCGGTCTTATTAAAGAAAAGACTGATTTGACGGAAACTGGTACATATATTTATTGGAAACCAGACAGAGATGTTTTTACAGATATTAATATTCCTGTTTCTTATTATAAGGATATTTTAAAAAGACAATCTATTGTTAACAAGGGATTGACTTTTACGCTCTTTGATGAGGAAAGCGGAGAAAATTTTATATATTGCTATCAAAATGGTATTAAGGATTATATAAGTGAAATTGTTGGAGAAGATAGTCTTACTGATATTCAGTATTATGAAAATGAAACAACAGGACGTGACAGGGAGGATAAGCCGGAGTATAAATTGAAGTTTGAAATAGCTTTTTGCTTTGATAATGAAAAAAATGTTGCGGAGTATTATCATAACTCAAGTTATCTTGAATATGGGGGTTCTCCAGATAAGGCTGTTAAATCCGCTTTTGTCTATGCTATTGACAGTTATTTGAAAAGTAATGATATGTATAAAAAAGATGAGAAGAAAATTGTGTACTCTGACATTGAGGACAGCCTTGTTATTATTATAAATTCTTTTTCAACAATTACAAGTTATGAAAATCAGACTAAAAAATCTATTACAAATAAATTTATTCAAGAGGCTATTACAGATTATTTAAAAAAGCAGCTTGAGATTTATTTTATTGAAAATAAGTCGGAGGCTGATAAAATAGCCAACCAGGTTGTTGTGAATAAAAGAAGCAGAGAAACCGCTGAAAGAACAAGAATTAATATTAAGAAAAAGCTTACTGGCAGTTTGGATATGAATAATCGTGTGGAAAAGTTTGTGAATTGCCGTACTAAAGATGTGAAAAAAAGAGAACTTTATATTGTGGAGGGAGATTCAGCGCTTGGCTCGTGTGTGCTTGGCCGTGACGCAGAATTTCAGGGAATTATGCCTATAAGAGGTAAAATATTGAACTGTCTTAAAGCTAATTATGATAAAATATTTAAAAGCGATATTATTATAGATTTATTAAGAGTGCTTGGATGCGGCGTTGAAATTAAATCAAAGCATAATAAAGATTTGAATTCTTTTGATATTGAACAGCTTAAATGGAATAAAGTTATTATATGCACTGATGCTGATGTTGATGGTTTTCAAATAAGAACGCTGCTTTTGACAATGCTCTACTGCCTTGTACCGACTCTGATTAATGAAAAAAAAGTTTTTATTGCCGAATCGCCTTTGTATGAAATAAACAGTGGGAAAAAAACTTATTTCGCTTATTCTGAAAAGGAAAAAGCTGATATTGTTAAAAAGATAAAAGGGAATTATAATATTCAGCGTTCGAAAGGTCTTGGGGAAAATGAGCCTGAAATGATGTGGGAAACTACTATGAACCCAGAAACGCGAAAGCTTATTCTTGTTATGCCGGAGGATGTTGCTAAAACACAAATTATGTTTGATTTGCTTCTTGGAAACAATATTCAGGGAAGAAAAGATTTTATTGAGAAATTTGGTTATAAATATATTGATTTGAGTGAAATGAGTTAGGAGCGCCATTTTATGAATGATAAAATAAATATTATTGAACAAAATATAACGGATACTCTTGAACTTAATTATATGCCATATACAATGAGCGTTATTGTTTCAAGGGCAATTCCTGAAATTGATGGATTTAAACCGGCACACAGAAAGCTTCTTTATACTATGTATAAAATGGGGCTTCTTGGTTCTTCTAGAACAAAATCGACAAATGTAGTGGGACAAACTATGAAACTAAATCCTCACGGTGACAGTGCTATTTATGAAACTCTTGTGAGGCTTACAAAAGGTAATGACGCTTTGCTGCACCCGTTTATTGACTCAAAGGGAAATTTTGGAAAACAATTTTCAAGAGATATGGCTTATGCTGCTTCAAGATATACAGAGGTTAAACTTGACAATATATGCAGTGAGATTTTTAAAAATATTGACAAAGATACTGTTGATTTTATTGATAATTATGATGGTTCTATGAAAGAACCTGTTTTATTTCCTACAACTTTTCCAAATATACTTGTTACATCTAACTTAGGTATTGCTGTTGGTATGGCGAGTTCTTTATGTAGTTTTAATTTAAAAGAAGTTTGTTCAGCTACAGCGGCTTTTATAAAAAATGAGGATATTGATATTAAAAAATATTTAAAAGCTCCTGATTTTTCTACCGGCGGCGAACTTATATATGATGAGGAGGAGCTTGAGAAGATTTATAATACGGGCAGGGGCAGTTTTAAGGTAAGGGCAAAATATAGATATGACAAGAAAAACAGTCTTATAGAAATTTACGAAATACCATATACCACTAATATTGAATCAATTATTGATAAAATTATCGCTCTTGTTAAATTGAATAAACTTAAAGAGGTTAATGATGTTAGAAATGAAACGGATTTGAATGGACTTAGAATTACTATAGATATTAAAAGAAATGCTGACCCAGATTTGCTTATGCACAGGTTATTTAATATGACAACACTTTGCGACAGCTTTAATTGTAATTTTAATATCCTTATTGATGGAAGTCCAAAGGTTATGGGAGTTAAAGGAATTTTAAGCGAGTGGCTTAAATTTAGAATAGGCTGTATGAAAAGGCAGATTGCTTTTGATTTGGATAAAAAAAATGAAAAATATCATCTGTTGTCAGGACTTGCGAAAATACTTTTGGATATTGACAAGGCTATTAAAATAATTAGGGATACAGAGGAGGACAGAATGGTTATTCCTAATCTTATGTCTGGGTTTGGAATAGACCAGGTTCAAGCGGAATTTATAGCTGAAATAAAACTTAGAAACCTTAATAAAGAACATATTATGAAAAGAATTGATGAAAGAAAAACTCTTTCTGAAGAAATTAAAAGGCTTTTGGAAATAAAAGAAAGCGACGCTCTTATTAAAGATATTATTTTAGATGAACTTAAAGAAATTTCGAAAAAATATGGAAAGCCAAGAAGAACAGATATTATTTATAAAGATGATATTAGAGAGTTTTCGGAAGAAAGTTTTATTTCTGATTATCAGGTTAAACTTTTTCTTACAAAACACAATTATTTTAAAAAAATAACAGCGGCTTCATTAAGGTCGGCTTCAGAACAGAAACTTAAAGAGGACGATGAGATAGTTATGGAAATAGAAGCTTCCAATAAAATGGACTTGCTTTTATTTTCTGATAAATTTAATGTGTATAAAACTAAAGTATATGATTTGTCTGAATGCAAGGCGAGCAGTCTTGGTGATTATTTGGCAAATATTCTTGAACTTGAGGACGATGAGAATATTTTGTATATTACAGCTACTTTGGATTATTCTGGCTATATGATTTTCGCTTTTGAAAATGGAAAAGTCGCTAAAGTTGAATTGTCAAGCTATTCTACTAAGGTTAATAGGAAAAAATTGATTAACGCTTACTCGGATAAATATCCTCTTATTTCTATTTATTATATTAAAGATGACTGTGATTTTGTTGCCGTTAGGGATAACGATAAAGCGATGCTGTTTAATTCTTCTGAAATTTCTCCCAAAGCGACTAAAAATACTCAAGGGGTTCAAGTTTATACTTTAAAGAAAAACAGTTCTATGTCAAGATTTATTATTGCTGAAAACTTTAATTCTAAAGACTTGGATTATTACAGAGTTGAAAAAATACCATCGGCAGGTCATTTTATTGTTGAGGATGATTTGACAAATAATTTTTGATTTGTTAATATTGTATATATAGTCAGTTTTTTTCTGACCATATCTTTTAAAATTTGGAGGCTGAAATGATTAGTGCAAATAATGTAACTTTAAGGTTTGGAAAAAGAGCCTTATTTGAAGACGTTAATATAAAATTTACTCCAGGAAACTGTTATGGACTTATTGGTGCTAACGGAGCGGGAAAATCAACATTTCTTAAAATTCTATCTGGTGAGATTGAACCTACAAAAGGTGAAATTGCTTTAACTCCGGGAGAAAGAATCTCTTTTCTTAAACAAGACCATTTTCAATATGACGATTATAATGTTATGGATACTGTTATTATGGGAAATGCTCGTTTATATGAGATTATGAAACTGAAAGAGGAAATTTATGCTAAAGAGAACTTTACTGAAGAGGACGGAATTAAAGCAAGCGAACTTGAGGACGAGTTTGCCACAATGAATGGCTGGGACGCGGAGGTTGACGCCGCTACTTTGCTTAATGGACTTGGAATTGAAACAGAACTTCATTTAAAATATATGAAAGAACTTACCGGACCTGAAAAAGTTAAAGTGCTTTTAGCGCAGGCTTTATTCGGAAATCCTGACGTATTGCTTCTTGATGAGCCTACAAACCATCTTGATTTGGCGGCTATAAATTGGCTTGAGGAATTTTTGATTGATTTTGAAAACATAATTATTGTTGTATCTCACGACAGATATTTTTTGAATAAAGTTTGTACTCAAATTGCTGATATTGATTATTCAAAAATTCAGCTATACGCGGGAAATTATGATTTCTGGTATGAGTCGAGTCAGCTTATTATTAAACAAATGAAAGAATCTAACAGAAAGAAAGAAGAAAAAATTAAAGAACTTCAAGAATTTATTCAGAGATTTAGCGCAAACGCTTCTAAGTCTAAACAGGCTACTTCCAGAAAAAGAGCTCTGGAAAAGATTGAGCTTGACGAAATTAAACCTTCCAGCAGAAAGTATCCATATATTGATTTTAAACCTAACAGAGATATTGGAAATGAAGTTTTGACAGTTGAGAATTTATCCAAAACTATTGACGGCGTTAAAGTTATTGATAATATTTCTTTTATTGTTAACAGCGGTGATAAAATAGCTTTTGTAGGTTCTGACGAACTTGCCAAAACTACTTTGTTTAGAATATTGGCTGGTGAACTTGAACCAGATTCGGGAAGTTTTAAATGGGGGGTTACGACTTCTAATTCTTATTTTCCTAAAGATAATACCCTTGAGTTTGACAATGAACTTAATATTGTCGATTGGCTTATGCAGTATTCGGAAGAAAAAGATATTACTTATGTGAGAGGATTTCTTGGAAGAATGCTTTTTTCCGGTGATGAGGCGCTTAAAAAAGTTAATGTGCTTTCTGGCGGTGAAAAGGTTAGGTGTCTTTTGTCAAAACTTATGATTTCGGGAGCAAATGTTCTTATTATGGATGAACCGACAAACCATCTTGATATGGAGTCTATTACTGCCCTTAATAATGGAATGATTAAGTTTAATGGTGTTATTTTATTTTCATCTCAAGACCATCAGATTGTTCAGACTACCGCTAACAGAATTATGGAATTTACTGAAACGGGACTTATTGACAAACAGACAACTTATGACGAGTATCTTATGAGTGACGAAAACGCAAGTAAGCGTCAGATTTATTCGGTTTAAAAAATATTTATATATTGAGATAAATTTATCCTTTATTTTTGTTAAATTTGTGGTATAATATCTTTATGAATGAATTTTATTATGATAAATTATGAGGAAACACCGCACAAATAGGAAATAAAAATAATTTTGCAAAAAAATACGCTCCAAGTGGGTTTAAAAACCCACACTTCCGCTAAATTTTTTTGCCGCTCACGCTAAAATCATTTTTATATTTGAATTATGCGGTGTTTCCATAAGTATTAAAATTTTGAGTTTTTATTCCTATTTTTCGAGTAGTTTTAAATATTGAAGTATTATTTGCATAAAATATTGGAAGGAGTGTTTTTATGGAAAGACAAAGAATACTTGTTGTTGACGACAGTGAATTTAACAGAAAAGTATTGTGCGGAGTTTTGCAGGACGAATATGATACTATTGAGGCAACAAATGGACGAGAGGCTTTAGACATTATAAATAAAAATCCAGCTACGATTTCTCTTGTGCTTCTTGATATATTGATGCCTGAAATGACTGGTCTTGAGGTTTTGAAAACTCTTAATGATACTGGAATTTCGTCGTTGATACCTGTTATACTTATTACAGCCGCTGATTCGGAAGAGGAATATGGTCTTAACCTTGGCGCTGTTGATTTTATTACGAAACCTTTTGACCCCAATGTTGTAAAAACTCGCGTTAAAAACCATATGAAGATAAAAAGTACGAGAGATATGCTTGAAGAACTTGTTTCTTTTAATATGGATAAAAGTGAACTTGTTTGGGAAGCGACTATAGAAATGCTTGCTAATGTTATTGAGTTTAGAAGCTTTGAAAATTTTAAAAACTGTGATAAGATTAAAAAAATTACACGTATTCTTATTGAAAAACTTTTGGATGATGGCATTTATTTTAGTGAAATTAACGAAATTGGCATTAATTTTATTTTGGCTGCCGCTCCGCTTTGTGATATAGGCAAGATTTTTATTCCAGAATATATTTTGTTTAAAAATGGGGAACTTACTGAAGAGGAATTTAAAATTGTAAAAAAACATACTATAAATGGTCAGAAACTTATTGACAAATGTCTTAATGCTGTTTCTGAACAATATGTTAAATGCTGTAGGGAGGTTTGCCTTAATCACCATGAACGTTGGGACGGAAACGGATATCCAAACGGAATTTCAGGCAGGAAAATTCCTGTATCGGCGAGAATTGTTGCCATTACTGATGTTTTTGACGCTCTTATTACTGGAAGGCCTTACAGAAAGGCGTATAAACCAGTGGAGGCTATTAAAATGATTGGAGAAGGTTCTGGTAAAGAATTTGATCCAATTATTGTGGATGCTTTTATTAAGGTTGCTGATAAAATTTGTAAGGTATATCAAGAATAGGTTTATACATATAGTAATATAGTATAGGGTGATATGTTGCATTGTGTTGTTATAAATTAGGTGGAGGATTGTTTTATGAAAAAGAAAATAGATATTGAGGGTATGACTTGTATGCA